>JAIDKM010000158.1 GCA_029051915.1 Alistipes sp.
GATCACCTCGAACAACGGCCTATGGCGCTACGAAATAGGAGACCGGGTGGAATTCACGTCGGTAGCGCCCTACCGCATCCGCTTTGCGGGCCGCACGCGCCAATACATCAACGTATTCGGCGAAGAACTGATCGCAGACAACGCCGAGCGTGCGCTGGAAAGAGCCTGTGCCGCCACGGGAGCCGTGGTGGCGGAATACAGTGTGGCGCCGTGCTACATGTCGCTCGAAGAACGGGGAGCCCACGAATGGATCGTGGAATTCGAACGTGAACCGGCCGATCCGGAACGATTCGCGGAGACGCTCGACGAAGCGCTGCGCGACGTAAACTCGGACTATGATGCCAAGCGCCTGACGACCCTCGAACGCCAACGTCTGACCCGAGTGGAACCGGGAACCTTCCTGGCGTGGATGCGCGCGAGAGGCAAGAACAAGGTACCCCGCCTGTCCAACGACCGCCGGACGGCGGAAGACATCCGGACGTTCGCGGCGGAACTCGGCCGAAGTTTCGCAGAAGAAAAAGACTCTGCGGGAGCGGAGGCAGCGAGCAAAAAACCGGCGGCGGAAAACGCGGAGGAGAAAAGCCCTGTGGGGACGGCAGCGGGGAAAGACCGGACTTTCGAAGCGGCAGCAGCAGGGAAAGACTGCTCTTTCGAGGCGGCGGCAACCGAAAAAGACCGCACTTTCGAGATGGCGGCCGAAAACGACGAAAAACAGAGAAACCAATAACCGAAGATCTTATGTATATTGCCATTGCCGGCAACATCGGAAGCGGAAAGACGACGCTGACCCGCATGCTGACCGAACGCTACAACGCCCGGGCCTACTTCGAAGAGAGCGACAACCCCTACATCGGAGACTTCTACAACGACATGAACCGCTGGTCGTTCAACCTCCAGATCTCCTTCCTGGGAAGCCGCATCCAACAGACCATGGAGATGCTGGCCGACAACGACGCGGGAATCATCTTCCAAGACCGCACGATCTATGAAGATGCCCACATCTTTGCCGGGAACCTCCACGAAATGGGTCTTATGTCGTCGCGCGACATCGAAACCTACATGAAGATCTTCCGCCTGATAACGACCCTGATCCCCCACCCCGATCTGCTGATCTACCTGAAAGCCGGCGTGCCGACGCTCATCTCCCAGATCCGCAAACGAGGCCGCGAATACGAAATGAACATCGACGAAGCCTACCTGGGCCGACTCAACGACAAATACAACCACTGGATCGACACGATCTACGAAGGCGACATGCTGGTGATCGACAAAGATCATGAAGACTTCGTCTCGGATGCGGCCGTCTTCGAGAAAATCTGCGCCCGGATCGATGCGCTGGGCGTTGTGCGATAACCTGCCGATGCTGCCAGCGAAATTCAGAGAGAGAGTACTGCGCGACCTGGGAGAGGAACAAGGCCGGGCGCTGTGCGAAGCGCTCAAAGGCGAACCGCCCGTGAGCCTGCGTCTGAACCCGGCATGCGCGGGCGACGCGGAAGAATTGCTGCGCGAACTGGGAGCGACGAAGCGGGTGCCGTGGCATGAAGACGGATGGTACTTGTCGGAACGTCCGCAATTTACGTTCGACCCGGCGTTTCATGCCGGAGCCTACTATGTACAAGAAGCCTCGTCGCAATTTGTAGGCCTGCTGGCGGGCGACGCAGCGGGATGCCGCATCCTGGATCTGTGTGCGGCGCCGGGCGGAAAGACGACCCTCTATGCGACGCTGGCGGGCCCGGCGGGGCTGGTCGTAGCCAACGAAATAGACCGCCGCCGAGCCGCGGTACTGGCCGACAACGTACGCAAATGGGGCACGGGAAACATAGCGGTAACGACCTGCGACCCCCGGGCTCTGGGCGACTTCGAAGGATGGTTCGACATAGTAGCGGCGGATGCTCCCTGCTCGGGAGAAGGAATGTTCCGCAAAGACCCCGGCGCATGCGAAGAGTGGAGCGAAAACAACGTGAAGCAATGCGCGATACGGCAAGATGCGATCCTGCGTGAAGCCTGGCGCGCGCTGAAACCGGGCGGCCGTCTGATATACAGCACCTGCACGTTCAACCGCGAAGAAGACGAAGGGACGCTGGAACGGATGCTTGCCTGGGCCGGCGACGAGGTTGCGGAAGCCCCCGAAACGAAGACCGACGAACGCTGGGGAGTGGAATGCGGGAGAGTCGGCGCGTTCCGGACGTACCGGTTCTATCCCCACAAGACGTGCGGCGAAGGATTTTTTGCAGCGGTGGCGCAAAAATCCCCTGCTGCGGAGAGTCGGATGCGGACGCCGAAGAACCGCCGGACGCTCTTTACGCCGGCAGACAAAGCGACGACGCGCGAACTGAGCCGCTGGGTGCGAGAAGCGGACGAGATGCGTTTTGCGATGGTGGCGGAGACCCTCTACGGCTGGCCGCAGGAGCAGGCGGAAGCGGTACGGCAACTCTCGGAAGTACTGCCGGTGATCTACTCGGGAGCGGCGCTGGGCCAACTGTTCAAAGGCCGGCTGAAACCGGATCCCGCGCTGGCCTTTTATCGGAATCTGAACCGGGAAGCGCTGCCGCAAGCGGAACTGGAGCGAGAAGAAGCGCTGGAATACCTCCGCCGAGGAGAAGTGCGGGCCGCGGGGCTGGCCGAAGGGATGAACCTGATCTGCCACGAAGGCCGTGCGCTGGGATTCGCCAAGCGGATCGGAGGACGAGTGAACAACCTTTATCCCTCCTCGCTGCGGATCCTGAAACGGAAGCCGTAAACTACGGCGGGAAAGGGCGAGCAGCGACTGCGCGGCGGGCCGGGAGAAACGACGGACGAGAGGAGGCGGCGCTGCGAGCCGAGAGAAACGAAGAAGAAAAACTAAAAGCAATAGGGCTTTGGCTGAAAAGATTTTTTACTCGATGGGCGAAGTGGCCGAGATGTTCGACGTGAAGACGTCGCTGATCCGCCACTGGGAGACGCAATTCAGCGTACTGAAACCCAAACGCAACAAAAAAGGCAACAGACTGTTCTCGCCGGAAGATGTGGAGAACCTAAAAGTGATCTATCATCTGGTCAAAGAACGCGGCATGACCCTCGAAGGTGCGAAGCGGGCGATGAAACGCCGGGCGGCCAACGGCGACGAAATACGCCGCGAAGCCGAACTGATGACCCGTCTTAAACATATTCGGACGCTGCTGCTTGAAGTACGCGAAGACCTCAAGACGGGCGGAGAAGGAATTGTAGACGAAGACAAAGAACCTACCGAGACAGACGCGCCGCAGGCTGAGGAAGAACGCATTGCGAAGCCGGAGCCGGAAGAACCTAAGGAACCGGCAGAAGAAGACCGCCCGGCGGAGCCAGAGGAAGATATGCAATTTACGGAGCCGGCAAGGGAAGACATGCAATTTACTGAACCGCAGCCGGAAGAAGAACGATTTATGGAACCGGCAGAAGAAGGACGATTCTTGGAGCCGCTGCCGGAAGAAGAACCGGAGAGGGAAATGCAAGTCGTAGAAGTGCTGGACGATACCGACTGGGAAGAAGAACCGGCGGCAGTGGAGAGCGGCTGGGAAGAACCCGGAACGGAAGAGTCGGCGGCAGAACCGAAACCCCGGATGCCGGGACGCCGAGGACGCCGCAAGTCGGACGATGATGACAAGGAACTGTTCGCCTTCTATGAACAATCGCTATTCTAAAAAAAGATGAAAATCAAAGAGATAACGGACGCAATCGAACGATTTGCGCCGCTGGCGTGGCAAGCCTCCTACGACAATGCGGGGCTGCTGGTCGGCCGGGCAGACGATGAAGTGCACCGAGCCCTGCTGGCGGTGGACGTAACGGACGAAGTGATGGACGAAGCCGAACGCGAAGGCTGCGATCTGATCGTAACCCACCACCCCATCATCTTCCATGCACTCAAGCGATTCAACTCGGCCGATCAAGTACAACGCTGCGTGGAACGTGCGATCCGCCGCGGCATCGCGCTCTATGCCTGCCACACCAATCTGGACAGTGCGCCCGGCGGCATGAGCTGGTATCTTGCCGGCATGCTGGGAGTGGAGAAACTACAGGTGCTGGAACCGGCGGGAGCCGACGAAGAGACGGGATTCGGAGTAGTGGGCGAACTGCCGGAACCGATCGCTGCGACGGAATTTCTGCGGCGCCTGCAAAGCGAACTGAAAGTCCGTGCGATCCGCCACAGCGACGTAGTACGCGACGAAGTACGCCGCGTAGCGGTCTGCACGGGAGCCGGAGCCTCGCTGATCGGAGCGGCCCGCGCGGCGGAAGCCGACATCTATGTAACGGCCGACCTGAAATACAACGACTTCATGACCCCCGACGGAGCCCTCACGGTAGCCGACGTCGGACACTTCGAAAGCGAATATTGCGCAATTCGACTATTATTTGATATTTTGTCGAAAAATTTTCCTACCTTTGCGCTCCGCAGGAGCGAGTGCTCGCGCAATCCGGTGAACTATTGGATTTAAGCAAAAAATCATACAACACCATACACATGGCTACACAGAAGAAGACGGCCGAAGTCGACTATTCGATGCAGGAGAAGATCTTGGCGCTCTACGAGCTGCAGCGGGTAGACAGCAAGATCGACGAAATCAACAAAGTGAAGGGCGATCTGCCGCTGGAAGTGCAAGATCTCGAAGACGAAATGGCGGGCATGCAGACCCGCGTGGACAAGATCAACGCCGAAATCGAAGAACTCAACACCCTGACCAAGCAACGCAAGCGTGAGACCGATCAGGCCAAGATCATGATCGCCAACTACAAAGATCAACAAAACAACGTCCGCAACAACCGCGAATTCGACGCCATAACCAAAGAGATCGAATACCAGGAACTGGAGATCGAACTGGCCGAAAAACGCCTGAAAGAATACGCGGCCGCCATCAAAAACAAGAAACTCCAACTGGAAGAAGCCCAGCAACTGGCCCAAGAACGGGCGGCCGACCTGGAAGCCAAGAAAAACGAACTGGAGAGCATCGAAGCAGAAACCGCCCCGCAAGTAACCGAATACGGAGCGCAAGCCGAAAAAATCAAAACCAAGATCGACGACCGCCTGCTGACGGCATACGAACGAATCCGCAGCAACGTACACAACGGCCTGGCCGTAGTAACGGTGAAACGAGACGCCTGCGGCGGCTGCTACAACCGCATCCCGCCCCAGCGCCAGGCAGACATCCGTCAAGGCAAGAAAATCATCATCTGCGAATACTGCGGCCGCATTCTGGTGGCCGATCCCGAACAAGGAGAAGAATAAATCCGGAACCCCGGAAAGAAAGCGGCCGGAACCCATGCAGGTTCCGGCCGTGCGTTTTACCCGCATCCCTGCCCCCGGAAAGAGCCCCGCATAAGCCCGGAACGACATATATAATTATGGAAAAAATTTTCCGTCTTTTCCAAATAATCCTTACCTTTGCAAGGTTGTAATTCCGGACTAAAACTACCCACTCATGAAAATCGCTATAGCCCAGTTGAACTACACCGTCGGCGATGTGGACGGCAATGCCTCGAAAATCATCGACGCGATCAACAAAGCGAAAGCAGAAGGGGCCGATCTGGCGATCTTTGCGGAACAGGCCCTGAGCGGAACCCCCGGCTTCGACCTGCTGCGCAAGACGACCTTCCTGGAACTGTGCGAAGAAGCGCTGGTCGAAATAGCCTCGTGCTGCGACGGAATAGCCGCCATCGTGGGCCTGCCCCTGCTCACCGCCGAAGGCACGATCAGCGCCGCAGCCCTGATTCAAGACCGCAAAGTCCTCCGATACATAGGCAAAAAACATATCACGGCCCGTCGCGAGATGGGTTTTCTTGTACCCTCCAAAGGCTACGAATACGCCACGATAAAAGGACACAAATGCGCCATCATCGTGGGCGACGACCTGAGCCGCGAACACGATTTCGACCGCACGGTGGAGACGATCGTCTCGATCAACGCCCGCAAATACGGCAAGGGAGCGATGACCCACCGATACGAAACGATGCGCAACCAATCGTTCGTCGAAGGCAAAAACCTGGTGCTGGTCAATCAAGTGGGCGGCGCGACGGAGATCGTATACGACGGCACGTCGGGCGCATTCAACAACCGCGGCGAACTGGTGCTGATGATGAAGAGCTTCGAAGAAGACTTCCGCATCTTCGACACCGAAGCCTCGGGAGAACCCGTACAGATCCCGTCGAGCGGAGACCGCACGCGCATGGTCTATGCAGCGGCCCGATGCGGCCTGCGCGACTTCTTTGTCAAGAACGGCTACGAAAAAGCCGTAATCGGCCTCTCGGGAGGTATCGACTCGGCGGTAGTGGCCTGCCTGGCCGCCGACGCCCTGGGCAAAGAGAACGTCCGGGCGCTGCTGATGCCCTCGCCCTTCTCGCCGGAAGACTCGGTGGAAGATGCCAAAGAACTGGCCGAACGGCTGGGAATCGGATACAACGTTATTCCTATTTCTGAAATATACACCAGCGTAACCGACACGCTCAAGCCGGTGATCGGCGGCACGGAGTTCGACGCGACGGAAGAAAACATCCAGACCCGCATCCGCACGATCCTCCTGATGGCCGTGCAAAACAAAAGCGACTACATTCTGCTCAACTCGTCGAACAAGAGCGAAAACGCACTGGGATTCTGCACCCTATACGGAGACACGGCGGGCGCGTTCAGCCCCACGGGCGACCTCTACAAAGGCGAAATCTACGACCTGGCCCGATACATCAACCGCACGCAAGGAGAACCGATCCCCGAAAACATCCTGACGAAAGAACCCTCGTCGGAACTCCACCCGGGCCAAAAAGACACCGACATCCTGCCGCCCTACGAAGTGGTGGACGCGATTCTGTTCCGCATGATCGAAGAAGGACAACACCGCGAAGAGATCATCAACGCGGGATTCGACTCGGAAGTAGTGGAGAAGATCCACGCCATGATCATGCACAACGAGAAGAAACGCTACCAATTCCCCCCGGTGCTGCGACTCTCGATGTGCTCGTTCGGGCACGAACGGCTGATGCCCCTGACCAACAAATACGGCGACTGAGACGGTGCGCGGACAAATCGAACACAGCGGAGTGGTGGAACGCACGGAGGCGGAGAGCGTCTTCGTACGGATCGTTGCGCACAGTGCCTGCGGAACATGCAGCGCACGCCAAGCCTGCGGACTGGCGGAGACGCAAGAAAAGATGGTGGAAGTGAAGACGCCGGAAGCGACGCGATACGCCCCGGGCGAAGCGGTCGTGGTCGGAGTACGCCGACAAGCGGGACTGCTCTCGGTAGCGCTGGCCTACGGCGGAGCGCTGGCGGTGCTGCTGGCGGTGCTGCTGCTGACGATCGGAGCGGCCGGCTGGAACGAAGCGACGGGAGCCCTGGCGGCGCTGGGAAGCGTAGTCCTATATTATATGGTATTATGGCTCTGCCGCAAAAAAATCGAACACACGATTCAATTTACAATAACTAAAAACTGATGGAAGTATTACTTTACACAATCCTGACGCTCTGCGTACTGGGAGTACTCTCCGCGGTGATTCTCTACTTTGTGGCCCAAAAGTTCCGCGTGGAGGAAGACCCGCGGATCGACCAGGTGGAGAAGATGCTGCCCGGAGCCAACTGCGGCGGCTGCGGATTCGCCGGATGCCGCGGCATGGCCGACGCCCTGGTGAAGAACGACGACATCTCGTCGCTCTACTGTCCTGTAGGAGGCGGCGACTGCATGAAAGCAATCGCCGGATTTCTGGGTAAGGCCGCGGCCGAAAAAGAACCCCAGACGGCGACGGTGCGCTGCGGCGGAACCTGCGCCAAACGTCCCCGAATCAACGAATACAACGGAGCGCAATCGTGCGCCGTGGCCTCGTCGCTCTATGCCGGCGAAACGGCCTGCGCGTTCGGCTGCCTGGGATTCGGAGACTGCGTGAAAGTCTGCGCGTTCGGAGCCATTGAGATCAATCCTGAGACGGGACTGCCCGAAGTAGACGCCGAAAAGTGCACGGCCTGCGGAGCCTGCGTGAAAGCCTGCCCGAAGGTGATTATCGAACTGCGCAAGAAATGGCCCAAAGACCGGGCGGTTTATGTAGGATGCGTATCGAAAGAGAAAGGTGCGGCGGTGATGAAAGCCTGCAAAGCGGGCTGCATAGGCTGCGGCAAGTGCGAGAAAGTCTGCGCATTCGGAGCTATCACGGTGGAAAACAACCTGGCCTACATCGATCCTCAGAAGTGCAAGCTGTGCCGCAAGTGTGTGAACGAATGCCCGACGGGTGCCATCAAGCTGGTGAACATGGAACCCCTGCCCAAAGAGCCCAAGGCGGCGCCGGCAACCCCGAAACCTGCGGCCGAGAAG
>JAIDKM010000159.1:0-4923 GCA_029051915.1 Alistipes sp.
CGTCGTACTTGTCGACGTACGACGGCACGTGGCAAGCCACGAAGTCGGGCGTCGTAACGAGGTAGGGCGACGTGATGGGCAGGTCGCCGAAGCGCAGGTGCGACGAAGTATAACCGCCGGACTTCTTGGAATCGTAGGAGAAGTAAGCCTGGCAATACTTGTTGGTGGTACCGCCGATGATCTTGATGGAGTTCTTGTTGGCACCCACCGTACCGTCGGCGCCCAGACCGAAGAACAGAGCCTCGAACGTACCGGGCTTGGCGAGCGAAATCTCCTCGCCGACGGGCAGCGACAGGTTCGTAACATCGTCGTTGATACCCACCGTGAAGTGCTCCTTCGGAGCAGCAGCGGCGAGATTCTCGAAGACAGCGAGCATCTGGGCCGGCGTGGTGTCCTTGGACGAGAGACCGTAGCGGCCGCCGATGATCATGGGCTGGAGCTTCTTGCCGTAGAACATCGATTTCACGTCGAGGTACAAGGGTTCGCCCTCGGCGCCGGGCTCCTTGGTGCGGTCGAGCACGCAGACGCGCTTGACCGAAGCGGGCACGACGTCGAAGAAGTACTTCTCGGAGAAAGGACGATAGAGGTGGACGGTGATCAGACCGACCTTCTTGCCCTGCTTCAACAAGTAATCGATAGTCTCCTTGATGGTCTCGGTAACCGAACCCATGGCAACGACGACGTTCTCGGCATCGGGAGCACCGTAGTAAGTGAAGGGCTTATATTCGCGGCCGGTGATCTTCGAAATCTCCTTCATGGCGTCGTTGACCATGTCGGGAACGGCCTGGTAGAACTTGTTGGCAGCCTCGCGCGTCTGGAAGTAGACGTCGGGGTTCTGAGCCGTACCGCGCGTAACGGGGTGCTCGGGATTCAGAGCCTGGGCGCGGAACTTTTTCAGAGCATCGCGGTCGAGCATGGCTGTGAGCGCAGCCTCGTCGATGAGCTCGATCTTCTGAATCTCATGCGACGTACGGAAGCCGTCGAAGAAGTGCAGGAACGGCACGCGGGCCTTCAACGAGACGATATGCGCGATGCCGGCCAAATCCATGACCTCCTGCACCGACGAAGTGGCGAGCATGGCGAAGCCGGTCTGGCGGGTAGCCATGACGTCCTGGTGGTCGCCGAAGATCGACAACGACTGGGCGGCCAGCGCACGTGCCGAAACGTGGAACACGCCCGGGAGCAACTCGCCCGAGATCTTGTACATATTGGGGATCATCAGCAACAGACCCTGCGACGCGGTGAACGTCGACGTGAGGGCACCGCTCTGCAACGAACCGTGCACGGCACCGGCAGCACCGGCCTCGGACTGCATTTCCACGACTTTCACCGTCTCGCCGAAGATGTTCTTGCGACCCTGAGCGGCCCACTCGTCGACGAGCTCGGCCATCGTCGAAGACGGCGTGATGGGATAGATGGCCGCAACCTCCGAGAACATGTAAGCCACATGAGCCGCAGCGTAGTTGCCATCGCACGTGATGAATTTCTTTTCTGCCATTGTGTTGAAATTTTAGGAGTATTTGATGTGTGTATTTCTGCGATACGTTCTTAAAATGGACATCCGCCCGAACGAGCGATGCAAAGATAACAAATCCGCGACAAAAAACACCCCTAATTTTGTACAAATAAATTGCACTTTTTGATATTCGAAGCTGGCGGCACTTTTGCATGAGAACGATTTTATGTACCTTTGACCGCATGATACCCTATCGCAGAAAAATACTTGCCAACGGACTGACGGTGGTCGTGAACCGCGACCGGTCGTCGAAGCTGGCGGCGGTGAACATCCTCTACCGGGTCGGAGCCCGCAACGAAGCGCCCTCGCGCACGGGATTCGCCCATCTGTTCGAACACCTGATGTTCCGCGGCACGCGCGACATACCGAATTTCGACCTGCCCGTGCAGATGGCCTCGGGCGACAACAACGCCTTCACGAACAACGACTACACGGACTTCTACATCACGCTGCCCACAGCCAACATCGAAACGGCTCTCTGGCTTGAGAGCGACCGTGTCGAAGGACTCGACATCACGCCCGGAAAGCTGAAGACCGAGAAGAAAGTGGTCATCGAAGAATTCCGGCAACGCTACCTGAACCAGCCTTACGGAGACCAGACCCTGCTGCTGCGGGCGCTGGCCTACGAAAAACACCCCTACCGCTGGGCGGCGATCGGGCTGACGCCCGACCACATCGGCAAAGCGACCCTCGACGAAGTACAAGCCTTCTACCGCGCCCACTACCACCCCTCGAACGCCATCCTTTCGATCTCGGCGGATCTGGAAGAAGAACGGATGATCGACCTGGCGGAGAAGTGGTTCGGAGAACTTCCCGACCGGCCGACGCCCCCGGCTCCCATTCCGCAGGAACCGCCGCAACAAGCCCCCCGGCGCGAAACCGTCGAACGCGATGTTCCTGCGACGACCGTAACCGTGGCCTATCCGATGGGCGGCCGCATGTCGCGGGACTTCTACACGGCCGACCTGGTCTATTTTTTTCTTTATGTTTGGGAGTCCTCGGTGATCTACACGCGGCTGGTGAAAGAACGGCGGCTGTTCACGTCGGTCAACGCCTACATCACGGGAAGTCTTGACCCGGGGCTATTCATCTTCACGGGCCAACTGCTGCCGGAAACGACGCCCGAAGCAGCCGAAGCGGCATTCCGTGCCGAGATCGAAGATCTCTGCCAGGCGCCTGCCGCCGACTACGAAGTACAGAAAGTGAAAAACAAATTTGAAGCGAACACGCTTTTCGGCGAACTGAACGTGATGAACAAGGCGATGAACCTGGGATTCTACGAAATGCTGGGCGACCCGGAACTTATCAATCGCGAAGTCGACGCCTACCGTGCCGTTACGACCGACGACATCATGGACTTCTGCCGCCGCACGCTGCAGCCCGAAAAGAGTTCGACGCTAATCTACAAGGCCCGATGAAAAGACGACCGCCCCTGGCCATCCCCTCGTCCGTCGACGTACAGAGCGCCGACAAAGAACTGCTGTCCAACGGAGTAGCACTCTATACGCTGCCGGCCAACGACTTCGAAGTACTGCGCGTAACGTTCGTATTCCATGCCGGATCGGCCGTACAAGAGAAACCGTTCACCGCCTCGGCCACGGCCAACCTGCTGTCCGAAGGCACGCGCAACGCCTCGGCCCGCGAAATAGCCGAACGGCTGGACTACTATGGATCGTGGTTCGATGTCAATCTTGACCGCGACTATGCCTACATCAGTTTTGCGACCCTCTCGAAATTCTACCGTCAGACGCTCGACGTAGCCGAAGAGATCCTGCTGCACCCTGTTTTCCCGAAAGAAGAACTCCGCACCTACTGCGCCAAACGCAAGCAACGGCTTCGGATCGACCGGCAAAAAGTGGACGTCGAAGCGCGCGAAGCATTCGCCCGGGCGCTGTTCGGCGACCGGCATCCCTACGGAATCGCCTACGACGAAGCGCTCTACGACACGCTGACGCGAGCCGACATCGAATCCTTCTACCGCACGCACTACACGGCCGAAAACTGCTTCGTAGTCTGCAGCGGCCGCATCACCGACGAAGAACGGAAAGCCATAGCCGCGATCGCCGCGCAGCTGCCGCACGGAGAAACAACCCGGCCGACGTTTCCGCATCCGGAGACCCGCCACGAAACCCGCATCGCCCACCCCGGAGCCGTGCAGTCGTCGATCCGCATCGGGAGGTTGCTGTTCGACCGCCGGCACCCCGATTTTGTCGGGATGCAGGTGGTAGCGACCCTGCTGGGCGGCTACTTCGGATCGCGGCTGATGCAGAACCTGCGCGAACGACACGGCTACACCTATGGAGTAGTGGCGGCGATGGTCAACTTCGAGAACACGGGCTACCTTGCCATTGCCACGCAAGTAGGCTCCGAAGCGACCGAAGCAGCTCTGGGAGAAATACTTGCTGAGATCGAACGCCTGCGCACCGAGTCGCCGACGGAAGAAGAACTCTCGCTGGTGAAAAACATCATGACGAGCGAGATGATGCGCATCCTCGACGGCCCGTTCGGCATTGCCGACGTAACGATCGAAAACATCCTCTGCGGAGCGGACAACGCGATCATCGACGAGAACCTGCGCATCATCCGCGCCATGACGCCGGCCGATGTGCGACGGCTGGCGCAACGATATCTGAAACGGGAAGACCTGGTAACGGTAGTGGTAGGAGAAGAGACGAAAGAGAAAAGCGACCGGTAAAAGCTACACCCGGCCCCACGCGTTTCACATTTCGCCTTTCACGTTCTGCTGAACCCAGTCGGTGAGCTCGACGAACTCGGCGACGGACAACTGTTCGGCGCGGCGGGTGAAGAAAGGATGCTCGGCGCCTCCGAAGTCGCCGAAGACGGCCCGCAAGGAATTGCGGATCATCTTGCGCCGCTGTCCGAACGAAGCCTTGACGACGCGGATGAACAACCGCTCGTCGCAACCGAGCTGCGCGACGCCGTTGCGCCGCAGCCGGATAACGGCGCTTTTGACTTTGGGCGGCGGGTTGAAGACCGACTCGTTGACCGTGAAGAGGTAATCGATGTCGTACCAGGCCTGCAGGAGCACCGACAAGATGCCGTACTCCTTCGAACCGGGAGGTTCGGCCAGGCGCACGGCGACCTCTTTCTGGATCATGCCGACGCACTCGGGCACGAAATCGCGATGTTCGAGAACCTTGAAAAAAATCTGCGAAGAGATATTGTAAGGGAAGTTGCCGATGATTTTCAATGCCGGCACCGAGGCGAAAGTCCTGCGCAAGTCCATCTTGAGGAAGTCGCCGGCGATCAACCGAGGTGCGAACGCGGGAAAGTGGGCATGGAGATAATCGACGCTCTCGGAATCGATCTCGGCGCCGTAAGTTATGATATCGCGGCGCTGCAACAAGAACTGTGTCAGCACGCCCATGCCGCATCCCACCTCCAAC
>JAIDKM010000159.1:4933-5222 GCA_029051915.1 Alistipes sp.
CCAACACGGTGGCGGGTGCGGAGTCCGTACCGCCCGAAAGCGCGTCGCAAATCTTGCGAGCGATATTGAGGTCGACCAGGAAATGCTGGCCCAACGCCTTTTTAGCCCGAACCTCCGTCATCGGCACCGCGATTTTCCATTCTTACGGCTCCCCTGCTCGCGGACGATGCGCCGCCGGGCGAGCCGGAACGACCAGAGCAACCCGACGAAGCCGACGCCGAGAAAAGCGACCCAAAACCAAAGGGTGCGACCATAAGGCATGAACTCCAGCGCGTAGATGATCCCGGCG
>JAIDKM010000016.1 GCA_029051915.1 Alistipes sp.
TCGCCACGCAGGCCACAGCTACCGGACGACGTCTCGGCGCCTCAAACGCCCGCGGCAGGAAGAGCTGGGCGCAGAGCATCCCGGGCAGCATCGACGTCGCAATGAACAGCGCCCGGCCGAATTCATAATCGAAGCTGGCCAGCAGCACGGCCAGCAGCAGCATCGCTCCGGCCCAATAGCCGGCTATCGCCCAATACCTCATCGTTTCGCTCCCTTATTCAGGCTTGCCGATCCTGCACCCCATTACAAAGATACCAAAAACCTGGATTCGGTAAAACCGTTTGCCTCAAAACCGAGGGTTTCGACCGGAAGAACGTGGGATTCGACTTTGCAATTCAGCCCCTATCGTCCCTATCTTTGCAGTAGACGATTCACCAGAAAATATGTCGAACACTAAAATCCGTTGTCAAATGAAACGTTTTATCTTCTGCCTGCTCGCAACCATGCTTGCATGCGCGACGCTCTCCGCCCAGGAAACCATCACCATCGCTCCGGCCGCGAACCGAACCGCCGACACAACGCCCGACACGCAGCGAAACGTCCGCCGGGTTCCGAACGATACGGGGAAAAGCCCGAAAATCGATGCGGGCGAAATCGCCGTCCTGGACATGGAAACGAACGAATGGATCATCGAATCCGATCCTTTCCCGGCCCAAAAGCACTCGGTGGCCGATCTCTACATGCAGGGCGGCTGGGGGTGCATGACGTTGATCACTTTGTGCCTGGTCGCCATGCTCTTCGCCGCTTGGAAAGCCCCCAACTGGATCGAGGAGCTCGGCAAACTGGCCTTGTTGATCGGTTGTTTCTACCTCATATTGGGGCTCTATTCCATCTTCCATCTCATAGAGAGCAGCGGCATCAGCATCTCTTTCACGTTGTTGTGCGGAGGCTTGCGCGTCGGGTTGATCGCTCCGATGTACGGCATGTTGATCTACGGGGTCTCGCTTTTGTTGCGCATCGCGCTCAAGCCGCGCATCTGACCGGCCGCCACGTTTCTCCTGAAATTTCGTTATCTTCGTCCCGACAAGTAGCCAGCCAGCCCAGAATAGCAGGGATCAAGGTTTCTGTTAGTGCGGTTCGTAGATTCAGCAATCCCCCCGCTCTTAGCGGGGGGATTGCTGAATCTGCAGACCTCTCTAACAAGAACCGTAATCGCTTATTATTCCGGGTCGGAAGGCAGCTTATTCATCTAAGTGAAATTATTTCCTAAAAGCAGCTTGCAGATGCTGGACGCAGCGCACGGTGAACGCTCGGGAGCGAGGATAAGACGCAAGCTGAGAAATATCGCCCGACCCGAAACTCAAGCCTCCTCCATTGGCATTGCCCGCTGCCGAAGAAGAAGCACTCCAATAGTAGCCAGCCGCACCGACATTCGTCAGAGCTCCCGTCGTCCAGGTGCGGAAGCCCGAAGCAGACGCTTGAAGCAATCGCTTGGATGAATGGCAGGAAGGGCGCATTCGCAATGAATAATGAATAGTTAATAATGAATAATTTGCTACTACTCAAAAAAAAGTAGTAATTATTCACTATTCATTCTTAATTATTCATTGATGCAAATTTCCTGACAGACTGAAATGCACAACTGACAATGCCGAAGTTTGCATCGTCAGTAGATTGCTGAATCTGCAGACCTCTCTAACAGAAACCATGATCTCCGTTATTCCGGGCCGAAGCTGCTTTGTCGAGCAAATATAGATTATTCTTTGAAAAACGCAACTGATAGTTGCTGGGGTTTGCCGCTTTTTGTACCGTCAAAAAGCGGCGCAAAAAACTCTCCTCACAGACGTCTCCGCCGGCTACGGACGGCCTAACACTGCTCCGGGCGCCTATTCGCAGGGTTACAGAGTACCCCTGCCCCTCCGCTGACGTTTTTAGTCCGCCCTCCGCTGAACAGCTTCGACGTCGAGTGAAGATTTATATTGTTATTCAAGAATAAATTTTCGACCTTTAACCTTTCTCTTTTCAGCTTTCACCTTAAAGAAAGCAGTTTGCAGATACTGGACGCAGCGCACGGAGAAGCCTCGGGCACGCTGAAGACCGCCGAGCAGAGTAACATCGGATGGAGTGAAACTCAAACTACCTCCATTGGCATTGCCGGAGGCATAGGGCGAAGAACTCCAGTAGTAGCCATACGAGCCGACGACCGTCAGGTCTCCCGACGTGTAGATGCGATAGCCCGAAGCAGA
Organism: Alistipes sp.; assembly: GCA_029051915.1. Taxonomy (GTDB): domain Bacteria; phylum Bacteroidota; class Bacteroidia; order Bacteroidales; family Rikenellaceae; genus Alistipes. Next base: position 2,187 of record JAIDKM010000016.1, read on the forward strand.
CGCTAAAGCAATCGCTCGAATGAATGACAAAAAGAATGCTTTATTGATGCAGACTTCCTGCCAGACTGGAATGTATACCCCACTAAAACCGGACAGGGACAAAGGAGGTTGAATAAAGGCATATTCCCTTTCGGGCACCTTTTCTCGCCTCGGCAAAGCTTAAACGAATTTGGGCTATGTCCTCGGCCTATCGAAAACGTTCTATTCCTCCCCCTAAAGCCCTGCTCTTAGCAGGGGGATTGCTGAATCTGCGGCCACACTGGCAGGAACCTTTTATCTCCCCCGCCACTCCGGGCCGAAGCTGCTGCCTATAAAAGGGCCTTTAAGGATAAGGGAATAGTCCCCCCCGCCAATTTCCCGAA
>JAIDKM010000160.1 GCA_029051915.1 Alistipes sp.
AGCATCGTTCAGACCGCTCCACAACGACCACGGGCCGTAACCGGTCATAGCATCATTGAAGCGGATGCCGTTGAGATAGATATCCGAATACTGCGAATCGTAGCCGCGGACGTTGAAGCGCATTTCGCTGAAACGATACGACGCGATGCTGTTATAGAGGTCTTTCGACGAAGACAACGACGACGGAAGCGACTGCTCGTCGGAAGCCGACGAATCGCTGTCGAACTCGGCGAAGAGCGAGTCGTCGAACCCTGCGGAAGTCATCAGGGGCGAAATGACGACGCTGCTCAAGTCGCGCATGTTCTGCCCGACGCGCACGCGCAATTCGAGCTCCTCGAAATCGGGAGTCTCGAACAACAGCCGATAGTCGCCCTGCGGAACGCTCTCGAAAAGGAAGTTGCCGTCCTTGTCAGTAACGGCGGAGAGTCCGGAGGACTCGATGGTTACCCGAACGTTACCCAACGCCTCGCGATTGCCGCGCGAAACGACCTTGCCGCGGATGCCGCCCTCCTGCGCATAAGCTGCGGAAGATACGGCCACGGCGAGCAAGAAAAGAAGTAAAGTTTTCAGTTTCATAAGATTATTGTTTGCACAGGTTATTTACCGATATAGATGAAAACGGGGAAGTGGTCGCTGAACCCGTTCTGGAAATCGTTGCCGACGAACGTACGCAGAGGATAACCCTTGTACTGTCCATCTTTCTGAACCATGTAGGGACGCCGGAAGATTCCGCCGTAGAACTTCGACTTGCCGACGGGCAGAAGCCGCAATGTTCCGGCCGGAGCGTCGACCAGATTGTAGGAGACGATGATGTTGTCGAAGAGATTCCAGGAGTCGCGGTAAGCGAGCGTGCCATGTCCTGCCCGCAGCAGTGCAATGAAAGGATTGAACATGTCGCCCGGCAACAGATCCTGAATCTTGCCCTGAGCGCTCAGCCCCTCGACGATGCTGTCGTCGGTGGCATCGTCGTTCAGGTCGCCCATCACCACGACTTTGGTTGCCGGATTGACCCGCTGCACAGAATCGACGATCGCCTTGACCTGTTGCGCCGCAGCCATACGCTTGGGATCGGAAGCCTCCTTGCCGCCCAGACGCGACGGCCAGTGGCTGACGAGGAAGAAGAACGGCTCGCCCTGGATCGTGCCCCACATGGTTACGAAATCGCGAGTCCGGAAATTGGGCAACTCGGGCATGTGGAACGGAACGGGCTCGCTGCCCTCCAACTTGAAAACATCGGGCCGGTAATAGAAACCTACATCCACACCACGGGCATCGGGCGAATCGAAATGCACGATGCGATAATTGGCGGGCGCCAGCTTCGGCCGGGCGATGACATCCTCCAGGACGGTGCGATTCTCGACCTCCGAAAACCCGACAACGATAGGATAATCACGATCGTCCGCAGCAATGTCGAACAACACGCGCTCCAGATTGCCGATCTTCTTGTTGTACTTGACCGAATTCCATTTCTTGGCTCCCTCGGGAGTGAACTCCTCGTCATGCACATCGGGATCGTTGATCGTGTCGAAAAGATTCTCGAAGTTGTAGAAGACCACTTTGTAAGGCTTCTGTGCGATGCCTGCCGCGAACAAGGCGACAAACAAACCTGTGAAAAGGATTTTCTTCATGGCGGTTTTATGATTTTAGATTCATTCGTTCGGTCAGAGACCCCAGTCCGAAGGGCGGTTCTGGGCCTTGACGGCCTCGGCCGCATCGGCAGACAGATTGCGGAAGAAGGAAAAACCGGTTTTCTGCTCGATGTCGGCGATGGTCGTGGCATAGCTGCGTAACGTACCGGTATTCGAAGCATCGTTGGCGAACCAGAAGCCGATGCCGTAAAGCTCGGTAGCCGAGCAATCCCAAACAGCTTTGCCGCCGGAGCCGCGCAGGAGGACTTTCCAACAATTGGAGGGATAACCGACCTCTTTGCCGTCGCGATCTTGGATCGTCCGGTTATCCCCGAAATAAGTACCGGTTACGACGAAAATGGTGTCCCGGAGATTCAACGATCGGGCGGTACGGATCTTACCCTCCAACGAGGCCCAGATGCCGCCGTTGAAACTGTAGTTCTGGGGCATGATGTTGGTCGCATAGAACGTCATGGCATTGGTTGCAGCATTGCTGTAACGGTCGGCCGAAGGACACTGGTGCCCGCGGGCATCGCCCGTACCGTAAGTTTTCGTAGGATCCGACTGCGCCGACTGCGGAATCGCGGGCAACTGGTTGTTGGGATCGTAAGACCAAGCGTTAGTGCGACTGACGGACGGTTCGAGATAATTGGTAGTCAGCGGATAAGCGACCCAATGCGACACGCGTTTCTTGGTATCGAAGCAGATGGAGTAATTGCGAACGTAACCGCCGCGAGTGAGAGTCGTATAGTAAGTCTTATATATATAGGTATCGTTCTGTCGATAATAAGGCTGCTCGCCCCACTGCCGGTCGTAGTCGGCGGTGGGAGAAAAAGCGCCCTGGCGCAAAACGAGGTCGGAGACGAGCCCGTCGGCGAACGTTACGCGAATAAAAGCCTCGCGGGCCTCGTCGGTTTCGTTCTGCAAGAGGTAGAGGTTCATCGGAGTGCCGACATGACCCGATTTGGAAAACTGAGGTTCGCTCGACGTGTCGAACGAAGAGAACGAACACCAGGCATTGCCGACATCCTGCGAGAGGATGGTGGCGACGAACGTCATGGCGTCGCCCGTGGTAATAATCCGGTTCGTTGTAGTATTGCAATTCACGGTCTCTGCGTCGAGCCGCACCGAGGCCGAAGGGCCGCTGTCGCTGTCGCCGCATCCCGCGAAGAGAAAAATACCCGCGAATACCCATGCAGGCAAAAAGAATTTCCTGAAAAGAGACATCCGAAAAACAAAAAAGAGTTTCAAAGAAACCGAACTCTTGGCGGGATATTCTCCCGCCAAGAGTTGGGTTAGAAAATAGCGACTCGAAATTATTTCTCGAGCTGATACAGCATCACAGATTTCTGTGTTCCCGCATAAACCGAGAAACGCTCCTGGTTTGAATTGGAATTATACCGGAAATTGCGAGTTTTTTCGCCATCCTTAGCTTCCAATGTAAAGTCAACCAAATTATCACTAGTAAACGAAAGCGACCAATGATAGTTGGCAGCTTTGTCCTCAGGAATCGTCGCTACAAACGAGCAGTTATTACCGGTAGTCCAGCCTACATACTGCTCGCCATACTTCATCGAATAGTACTCGGTACCCTCGATTTTGGCAATCGTGATCGTATGATACGACGCATCATAAACGATCTTCGTACCATCGAATGCTGGAGCCGTAAGATCCGTACGAGTAAAGAATGTCGTTGCTGAGTCCGCACTTTTGACATTAAGAATAGAGCAAGTAGTTCCACTGGGATACCCCACAATATATTCACCAGACCAATCATCCGGAGCAGCCGTGAAAGGAACGTAATTCTTAATATTAGCCGGATTTTGCGACACCGTAAGTTCTTCCAAAGTCTCGTTATTATAAGTTGCAACCAACGTAGCCGTATATGCGGTCGACGAAGCATTATCACCTACAGCCTTGATCGTTACGGAGGTAGCATCCTGACTCTCTACATTGAATTTATCGGCATCGGCACCCGTGAACGAGAACTCAATGATCTCATCGGCGGCGATATTTTGCGTAGCGAACGTAATCGTCTGAAGTTCGGGATTGCTACCGGCAAAAACAGCAGGTGTAGAAGTGAAATGAAGTACCGGAATTTCCTTATTGTTATCTACTTTGGTAGCAACGACCGTAAAGTAGGTACCCGTTCCGCCTTTGTTACCGTTGTTCACGAACCAGCCCTCGATGTCGACGAGGTTGCCGACATAAGTATCGATATTGAGATCGACACTCGGAGAAGAGATGGAACCCGTATAATTGGTCTCGAACGGGAACTCGACATTGTAATAATTGCCGCTCTTGACAAGCGTACCGGTCATCTTAATGAACGTAACGACCGGTTTGGTCATATACCCTCCGATATTGTCGGCCGTAATGGAGACCGGAGTAACAGCAACAGGCTCGGCCGTACCGGTTTTCTCAACCGTGGCACCCTCGCCAAACTGGAGTGCACCACCATAAGGAGCGACAGTACCTTTGACCGTAACGGCATCGCCCTCGGCAACTTCGGGAACCGTATTGAGGAACACCAACATAGCACCGGTCGCATCCTGCATGATGAACCCGGCAGCATAGGTGGCGACAACCGTAGCCTTAACCTCGTAATTGCCCTCCGTCTCGATCTCAGCGATCGTAGCCAACTTGTACTCGGGCTCGGGAATCGCCTCGGTAAGCTGAATATCGGCAACCGTACGAGGCTTAACCTGCTTGGTACCGTTGTAATCGCCGGCGATACCGATCAACGAACCCATCTTGTCGGGAACGATCGTCGTATTGATAGGAGTAGCCTTGCTACCCATGTAACCTACGAAAGAATGACCGTCGACCGTTACAAAGTTCACATTACCCTTGCTGGTCGTATTATACCAAGCCTCACCGATATTACTGGTAGGATAGCAATTCTCAATCTTGACAACCATTGCCTCGTAGTCGCTCAACGCATCGGGCGTAACGACGATCGGCTCAGGAGCCGTACCGGTCCACGTCTGCACCTCGACAGAGCTGTTGAGCAACAGCTGAACGGCACCGCCGTAAGTCTGAACCTGCGCACCAGTTAGCGGAGCGGACACAATGGTACCGGCCGAAAGATTCATCGAGGAGAAAGCATTGCAGCTGAGCGTCAGACCCGAATTCTTCTCCTGAGTATCGTCCTGCACGGCAGCGTAGTATACATCGCCCATGTTGATACCGGAAGCCTCGGAACCGACGATACCCGTGATGGTCATGGCAGCGAGTTCCTCGGTAACCTCAGCCTTGGTTGCAGTGGGGTTCATAGCCACAAGCAGAGCACGGATCGCAGCGACGTTGGTCTCAGGAACAGCCGAGCCGCTGGCTGACTGCCGAATGGAGATCGTTGCTTCTTCGAAATAAGGTACGCCGAAGACCTGACCCGGAGTCGAGAGAACGGCCGTAACCGAACGCTCCTCGACATCGGCAGGCATGGGAGCCACCGTAAACGTCAGTGTCGAAGTACCGCCGTTACCGGCCGTGGCACTGGCCTCGCACCAATCCTGATCCTCCTCGAAGGCCAGAGTCCAAGCGCCCGACGAAACGACCGACACGGCTTCGGTCTCGCCGCCCTCGCCCTTGATACCGAGCATCGCGGCCTTTTCACCGTTGACTGTAATGGCGGCATCGACATCGCCGCTGCCGCTGTCGTCGTCATCCGAGCAAGCGGCAAAAGCCGTTACCGCCAGCGCCGAGAAGAACAACGAACGCCAAAAATTGAAACTTTTCATAAAACCAAATTTTTAATAAGACATTGAGGTTTCCGGTTGCACGCAACATTGCTATTACATAATAGTAATATTATTTCAAATATTCCAACCTGCAAAAGGCATTCCTCAATGCTCGTCCGATTGAAAAATTCGGTTCCCCTTTATTATATATAGGTATGTCGAAATTCGAATCCCGGAGTAATCGGACAACTTCGTCCCGGCCGACTGGAAATCGAAAGCCCATCGATTTTTCGATGGGCTTCGGAGCTTCGGGAGCTTGCAATATTTCGACCCGAGTTCTTGACAGAATTTTTTATCGCATTGTCGGGAAGTACGCTTCGAACGTATCGTCATCATAGAGGATCACGATTCGCTTCACCGCCGCCGGATGATTTCCGGATCGAGCGGCGGCCGGTCTCGGCACAGCCGGTTCGGTTGACGGTGCCGGGATTCCCGTTCCGGAGATCGGCGCGTCGTTGGCTGGATTCGGCGCGAATAGTTCACCGGGGGAAAATTTATGTTCGGAGATGTTGTTTTTGGATGCCGTCGGATTTTCGTTCGATGTCGGGTTCCCTTCGGCTCGTTCAGAGTTCCGATACATCGGGCCTTCGTCGAGGAGCAGCCAGTCGGGGCTGATCCGCGGGAAACGTCGGAGAATTTTCTGAAGCAGGTCGAATCCGGGTTTGTTGCGTCCGGCCAGAATATGAGAAATTCCGGCAGGGTTTATTCCGAGCATGTCGGCAAGTTGGCTCGGCTTCAGCCCCTCGTTTTTCATCAGATCGAGCAATTTCTCCCTCATCGGCGTAATTTTTTACAAATATAAAAAGTTTTCTTTTGTAAAGCAAGAAAAATTTACATTTGCAAAATGTTAATAACTCACGACGATGTTTACAAGTGTAAAAATTCAATTATGGTTAAAATCCCTCGATAGGCTTTATGTAGAATTTAATTGATATGATGCTCGTAAAACGATTGATCTGTAATTGTTTTATTCTCCATTATTGCCGATATTATCCGCATACGCTTCGGTTACCATATTATTGCCGCGTACGGCTCTATTTTACTTTATATGATTTTTATAAGTAGTTGGTTTTAGTCGTATTTTGACGTATTGTTTAACAATTTAATTTCCCAAAATCCAGACCTTGGATGAGCTTTCCTACCCTCGCGTGTATAATTTACATTTGTATGTATTAACAGTTGTAAATCGATATATTTGTTTACAAATGTAATTACATATGGAAATAACCCCGATTCGAGAAATTTACATTTGTAACACAACTACCCTGTCCGGCAATTTTTCAGGCAATTTTTTCGGATTTCCACCTACTGGACTTTTGGATAACCTCTCTTTCTGAATTCGTTTTATATTATGTAAAATAAAAACAAGGCATAACAGCGAATATATCCGCTATGCCTTGTTTGTCAGTTATTTAATAAATGTAAAATCCCGGTTATTTCGATAGCTTGTCAGCTATTTTCTGAAACTCTTCCGGAGAAAAATGGAGCTTTTCGCGGTGAAAATCTACGTCGTTTTCGCTCTGAATGGGTATCAAATGGATGTGTGCATGCGCTACTTCGAGCCCTAAAACCACGATTGCGACCCTTTTGCACGCTATTTCGCGTTCAATTCGGGCTGCTACCTGTTTGGCGAACAGCATCAGACCCGCCAGCGTCCGGTCGTCCAGGTCGAAAATGTAGTCTACTTCTTGCTTCGGAACCACCAGCGTGTGTCCTTCCGTCAGGGGGTTGATGTCAAGAAACGCATAGTAGCTGTCGTCTTCGGCAACTTTGTACGAGGGGATTTCCCCTGCGATGATACGTGAAAAAATGGATGCCATATTTCGTCGTTTTTTTTGAGTGGATTTCGCGTGTCGTGCGCAAGTCGGCCTTTGGTCGGTAAAATCCTTCAGCAAGGTTATTCGCGGGCTTGTAAGCTCTGCCGGACTTGGGTTCGGAGCATCGAAAGTCTCCATGCGCTTTTTTGTCTGCTGTCGTTCGTTTGATGCGTCTGATTCCGAGCATCATGCTCAGGTGCTCGGAATCATGATGGTTGCATTCGCCCAGTTGAACGTCAGCAGGTTCGAGGCCACCGCAACGATCCAGCCTACCGTTATGGCGCTCCAGAGCCCCAGCAGACCGTATTGCCGCCGTAAATTGCGCTTCGCTTTTTCCGGGTCATGGGCGGATCGCCTCCTCCTCGATTCTTCGGGCGTCGGTTGGCGGTGGGTGCCGGCCATTATTCGTCGAACTTGGGTTTCAGGATTTCCGAATAGACGATCGCCCGTTGCAGGTCGAATGCTGCTGTTGGGCTCTCCGGGGCCTTGGGAAAGTGTTCTTTCGGCGCGTCGGCCGATCGGATTTCGGTTGTGTGTATCGCGTCGGCCGCTTTCTTTTTCGTCCGGCGATTCTCCCGGTTATCTTCCCGGGCAGTCGTTACCTGCCGTATCATCGTCGGTGTTGTATCTCGTTCTTTCTTGGAGCGGTTCGTCGCGGGCCGTTGTTGTGCCGGCCAGGCTTCTCCCCCGGGGGTCGCTTTTCCGTTCGCTTTTTCGCGGATAAACAGTTTCGCCAGCAGTATGCCGGCCGCGACAACGATTCCCAGAATAGAAGTCAGTTCTTCCATGGCCTTCTCAGTTTATCGTTCGTTTGACACTCTCGATTCCTTTTATTTTGCGGAGCTTGTCCATCACGGCGCTCAGGCTCTCCGCATTTTGGACATAGAGGCTGATTCCGCCCTCGAAAATGCCGTCATGGCTGTGGATGCTCACTTCGCGGATGTTGATGTTGAAATCGCTGCTGACTACTTTGGCAAGATCCAGCAGCAGCCCCATGCGGTCGATTCCGCGCAGGCCGATCGTTACCAGATAGGATTTGGACTTGTATTGCGACCACTTGATCTCTTCCTTGACAATATTTTTGCCGTATTGCGATGCCAGACGGTTCAGTTCGTCGCACGCGGCTTTGTGTACGATGATGTCGCCCGTCGCCGGATCACGATACCCCACTACCTTGTCGCCGGGAATCGGTTTGCAGCATTCCGCAAGTTTGAATTGTTGTTCTTGCGCCGGCGCTTCTTGCGGCGTTATGTCGTCCGCAGGGTTCTCATCGCCGTCGTCCTGCGTTTTCGAGGAGGGGATGAAGAGCGTCCAGAATTTGAGTATCTTGCTCTTGGAGTTGACTTTGAGCGCTTTCTCCAGCTCGTCGAGTTCGATGATTCCCGCACCGATCTTGCTGTAGAACTCTTCTTTGTTGTTGCACTTGTAGAGGGGGACGATTTTTTGCAGCACCCGACCGCTCAGGTTGATATTCAGCGACTTCATCTTGTCGCTTAGCAGCTGCATGCCCCGTTCTATGTTGTTTTGGCGTTCTCGTTTCAGGAAGCTCTTGATCGCCTGCTTCGCCTTGCCCGTCGTTACTACTTCGAGCCATTCGGCTTTTGGCCGGGCGTTGTCGGCCGTGATGATCTCGATC
>JAIDKM010000161.1 GCA_029051915.1 Alistipes sp.
CATAAAACGAGATTAATATGGTGCTAGCGGGAGCCGTCGAGATGGGCAGACATCTGGCCCGGATGCTGAGCGGCCACGGCCACGACATAACCGTTGTCGACGGAGACCAGAAACTGCTGACGGAAGTGGGCAGCCTGGCCGACGTGATAACCGTCGAAGGAGACTCGACGGCCTTTGCGGTGCTGCGCAAAGCCTCGGTACGCCGCTGCGACCTTTTCATAGCGGTGAACCACGAAGAAAACGACAACATCGTAGCGGCGATGCTGGCCAAGAAATTAGGCGCCAAAAAATCGATCGCCCGAATCGACAACAACGAATACCTCGAACCCAACAACAAAGAGATATTCATAGACATGGGCATCGACTACCTTTTCTACCCGGAAAAGGTGGCGGCGCGCGAAGTGATCAACCTGCTGGGGCACACCTCGACGACGGAATACGTGGACTTCTCGAGCGGCAAACTTTCGCTGGCGGTATTCCGCCTGGAACCCGGATCGCCCCTGATCGGAAACGAACCGGCCGAACCCGACGAAGGCGAAAACCCGCCGGGATACCGCACGGTGGCGATCGCGCGGGCGGGACAGACGATCATCCCGGGCCCGGGCGAACGATTCATGGAAGACGACACGGTATACGTGATCGCCCGCCAAGACGCGATGACCGAAGTGATGGAACTTTCGGGCCGCACCAACGTCGAGATCAAGAACATGATGATTCTGGGCGGCTCCCGCATCGGCATACGGATTGCAACCGAACTGCAAAACGAAGTCAACATCAAACTGGTCGACTACAACGCCGAAAAAGCCTACAGACTGGCCGAAATGCTGGACAAGACGCTCATAATCAACGAAGACGGCCGCAACACGGAAGCGATGCTGGAAGAAGGCCTGGCCAACATGGACGCCTTCGTGGCGGTAACGGGCCGCAGCGAAACCAACATCCTGGCGGCGATGCTGGCCAAGCAGATGGGCGTGAAGAAGGTGATCGCCGAAGTGGAGAACCTCAACTACATCAATCTGGCCGAGTCGATCGGCATAGACACGATCATCAACAAGAAACTGGTTACGGCGTCGAACATCTTCCGGTTCACGATGTCGACCGACGTGCAGGCGATCAAGTGTCTGACGGGCAGCGACGCCGAAGTACTGGAATTCATCGTCAAGCCCAACTCGCCGGCGACCAAGAACCGAATCCGCGATCTGGGGCTCCCGGCCGATGCGATCGTCGGCGGAATAGTCCGCGGAGACAAGGTGTTCATCGCGGTGGAAAACATGGAGATCAATCCCTACGACCGGGTGGTGGTATTCGCCATGCCGGCGTCGGTGAGCAAGATAGGATACTTTTTCAACTAAAGAAGAGACGAACGTGTCATTGCGCAGCACGATAGGCAAGGCGTGGTTCTCGCTCCGCATGCGAGCCATCGACGACTTCCGGCGCCACCCGCTCGAAACACAAGAACGGATGCTCCGGGAAACGCTGCGACGCGGCCGCAAAACCGCATTCGGCCACCGGTATGCGCTGGAGACGATCCGCACGCCGGAACAATTTGCGGCGACGGTGCCGACCTTCGACTACGAGACGTTCAAACCCTGGATCGAACGCATGCGGAAAGGAGAACGCGACGTAACGGCGCCGGGCCGAGTGAACCTGTTCGCCCGCTCGTCGGGAACGACCTCCGACCGCAGCAAATACATTCCGGTAACGCGCGAATCGCTCTGGCACAACCACACGCTGGGCATGCGCGACCTGGCGACGCTGGTGGCGGAGACGAATCCGCGGACGAAGCTGTTCGACGGAAAGACCCTGACGCTGGGCGGCTCGTACCGCCGCGAAGAAGGCAACCTGGCGGGAGACCTCTCGGCGCTGCTGATTCATGAAACGGCGCTGGCGAGCCGCTGGATACGAGCCCCGAAAAGCGAAACGGCGACGATCCCCGATTTCGACCGGAAAGCCGAAGCGATAGCCCGCGAATGTGCGAAGCAACGCATCGTAGCCTTTGCGGGAGTGCCGTCGTGGAACCTTGCGCTGATGCGCCGTGTACTGGAATACACGGGCAAGGAGAACCTGCTGGAAGTATGGCCCGAACTGGAACTCTTCGCCCACGGAGGCGTGGAGTTCGCCCCCTACCGCCGCTCGTTCGAGAAGCTGATCCCCACGCCGCGGATGCGCTACATGGAGACCTACAACGCCTCGGAAGGATTCTTCGCCCTGGCCGACGACCCTGCGCGAAACGACATGCTGCTGATGCTGGACTACGGCACCTACTATGAATTCCGGGACGGCGAAGAGATCGTGCCGCTGGCCGGCGTACAACCGGGCCGCAGCTACGCGATGCTGATC
>JAIDKM010000162.1 GCA_029051915.1 Alistipes sp.
TCGCACCGCCCTGCAGGATTTCCGCATCGGGCTGCCGGGCATGTTGCTGCAGGTATTCGGCGGGTGGGCCGTCATCAACCTCGTAATCCGCAAATAAGATGATGGCAGCCAAGAAATTGGGGTTCGGTTGCATGCGTCTGCCGCTCACCGACCCGAAGGACTTCACGAAAGTCGACATGGCCCAATTCGAACGAATGGTCGACACGTTCCTGGAACGGGGATTCACCTACTTCGACACGGCCTATATGTACCACGAGTTCCAAAGCGAGAAGATCGTCCGCGAAGCGCTCGTCGCTCGCCACGACCGCAGTTCGTTCACGCTGGCGACCAAGCTGCCGACGATGTTCCTCAAGGCCGAGGGCGACCAGGAGCGTATCTTCGCCGAGCAGCTGGAGAAGTGCGGCGTAGAATATTTCGACTACTATCTGCTGCACAATCTCAACGTTGCGAACTACCGCAACGTGAAACGGTTCGACAGCTTCGCTTTCGCCGCACGGATGAAGGCCGAAGGCAAGATCCGGCACATCGGATTCTCGTTCCACGACAACGCCGAGTTGCTGGACGAGATCCTGACGGCCCATCCCGAAACGGAGTTCGTACAGCTGCAAATCAACTACATCGACTGGGACAATGAAAGCATCCAGTCCCGCAAATGCTATGAGACGGCACGCCGCCACGGCAAACCCGTAGTGGTAATGGAGCCGGTCAAGGGCGGAACGCTGGCGCGTCTGCCCGAGGAGGCCGAAGCACTGTTCCGAACGGTGCGGCCCGAACTCTCGCCGGCATCGTGGGCGATTCGCTACGCGGCTTCGCTGGAAGGTGTCATGATGGTACTGAGCGGCATGTCGTCGATGGAGCAACTGGAAGACAATACCTCCTACATGCAGCATTTCGAGCCGCTGAGTGCGGAGGAACGAGTTGCGATCGAGCAAGCCGTCGGTATCATCAACCGGTCGATCGCCGTGCCCTGCACGGCCTGTCGCTACTGCGTGGAGGGCTGCCCGAAGAAGATCGCCATACCGGAGTATTTCGCGCTCTACAACAATCTGAAGCAGTCGCTCAACAGAGGTTTCGCCGTGCAAAGCGTCTACTACGAAAACCTTGCACAGACGCATGGCCGCGCTTCGGAGTGCATCGCCTGCCGCAAGTGCGAAAAGAGCTGTCCGCAGCACCTGCCGATCGTCG
>JAIDKM010000163.1 GCA_029051915.1 Alistipes sp.
GCATTGGGGATGTCGATGCCGTTCTCGACGATAGTGGTCGAAAGCAAGATGTCGAACTCCCCGTAGATGAAGTCCATGACGAGCTTTTCGAGCTGCTCGGCGGGCATCTTGCCGTGTCCGACGCCGACGCGGGCCTTCGGGCAGAGCCTGGCGATCATGCCCTGGATCGCCGACAGATCCTCGACGCGGTTGTGGACGAAATAGACCTGGCCGCCGCGGGCGAGCTCGGCCTCGATGGCATCGCGGACGATCTCCTCCGAAAAGACGTGCGACTCGGTGAGGATCGGCTGCCGGTTGGGCGGCGGAGTGGAGATGACCGACAGGTCGCGCGAACCCATCAACGAAAACTGCAACGTACGCGGAATAGGCGTGGCGGTGAGGGTGAGCGTATCGACCGAGACGCTCATCTGCGTGAGTTTCTCTTTGGCGGCGACGCCGAACTTCTGCTCCTCGTCGATAATCAAGAGTCCCAGATCGCGGAAAAGGATCTGCTTACCGAGCATCTTGTGCGTGCCGATCAGAATGTCGATCTTGCCCGAAGCCAGCTCCTCGCGGATCTGCGTTACCTCGCGCGCCGACTTGGTGCGGTTGATATACTCGATCTTCACGGGAAAGCCGCGCAGGCGCTCGGAGAAAGAACGATAATGCTGCAAGGCGAGGATCGTGGTCGGCACGAGGACGGCGACCTGCTTGCCGTCGGTCGCGGCCTTGAATGCGGCGCGGATGGCGACCTCGGTCTTGCCGAATCCCACGTCGCCGCAGACGAGCCGATCCATCGGCTGGTCGGACTCCATATCTTTCTTGACGGCCGCGATGGCCGCCTGCTGGTCGGGCGTATCCTCCCAACGGAACGAAGCCTCCAATTCGTGCTGCAAATAACTGTCGGGCGAAAAAGCGAAGCCTTTCGATGCCTTGCGCCGGGCATAGAGGGCGATCAACTCGCGCGAAATATCCTTGACGGCCTTTTTGGTGGCGTTCTTGAGCTTCTGCCAAGCCCCGTTGCCGAGCTTGTAGATCTTGGTCGGCTCGCCGTCACAAGCCCGGTAACGAGAAATACGATGGAGCGAATGGACGTTGACGAACAAGACGTCGCCGTCCTTGTAAACGAGCTTGATCGCCTCGTGGGTCTTGCCGTTCTCGGCGATCTTGACCAACCCGTCGAAACGCCCGACGCCGTGGTCGATATGGACGACGTAGTCGCCCGGCCGCAACTGGTTGAGCTCGGCGACGGTCATCTGCTCGTCGCGGCGGATCTCGCCGTTGATGCGGTAACGCTGGTAGCGGTCGAAAATCTGGTGGTCGGTATAGAGACACAATTTCAGCTCGTTGTCGACGAAGCCCTCGTGCAAGGTTGTTCCGATGGCCCGCACGACGGCCTGCCCCCGTCCGATCTGGTGGAAGATGTTTTCGAGCCGCTCGACCTGCACCTTGTTTTCGGAGAGGATGAAGGTTTCGTAACCCCGCAACGCATTGCGGATCATGTCGTCGGCGAGCATCTCGAAATTCTTGTTGAAACGGGGCTGCGGAGCGGTCGAAAACTTCACCGAAACGGTGGCGGGCCGCTCGGGCAAGTTGTCGCGCAACATGAAAATCCGGCTTTCGGCGAGATCGGCGAGCAAGCCGTTGCGGCTGGTCATCAACGTATCGATGGTCTCAGGCTGCTCCAGGTCGCCGAGGGTTTTCCGCCGGACGTCGTTGATCTTGCGGAAGACGAAATCGGGATCGAAGAACCAGAATGCGGCCTCCTCGCCGGCGAAACGAGCCAACGAGACACGCGACGACGCGGCCGCGACGTTCATATCGGGAATGATGGCGATCTCGGAGAGCTTCTCCGACGAAAGCTGGCTGGAGATCTCGAACCGCCGGATGGAATCGACCTCGTCGCCGAAGAGATCGATGCGATAAGGCTTGCTTTCGGAGAAAGAGAAGACATCGACGATACCGCCGCGCACGGAATACTGCCCGGGCTCGTAGACGAAGTCGACACGCGAAAACGCGGCATCGGTCAAAGCCTGTTCGAGCACCTCGATCGAAATGCGGTCGCCGACCCGCACCTGGATCAATCCCTGCTGCAAGGTCTCGGCGTCGGCGACCCGCTCGGCCAACGCCTCGGGATAGGTACAGACGACCAGGTACCCTTTGCCGCTGAAATTCCGCAAGGCATTCATGGTAGCGGTACGCTGCACGACCCCCTGGGCATCCTCGGCGCCGTAAGCGGCGGAACGTTTCCAAGAAGAGGGGAAGAAACAGACCTGCTGCTCGTCCAACAAATTATAGAAGTCGTTCAACAGGTAAGCTGCGGCATCGCGATCCTCGGCCACGAAGACGTGCACGCCCCCCGTCCGAGCGACGGCCGAGGCGGCATAAAACGAAAGCGCCCCGCCGACCAACTCTTCGAGATGGACGGTCGCGCGCTTATCCTGGTATGCCCAGCACAGCCGCCCGAGGTTCTTCGACCCGGCGACGAACTGCGCCAACTGTTCGCGAGGAGACACGACAAATGAAGAATGAAGAATTAAAAATCGACCGACGTGGAATTCCGGAGACAAAAAAAGAATTCAGAAAGGTTATTTTTTGATCAAGTCGTTATCCTTCCTGTCGTGGTAATGGATCTCGACGATGCCGATGCTCTGATCCTCGACGATCTCGAGACGCACCTTGTACTTCCACTCCCAACGCCGGCGCAACGACCAGAAACCTTTCTTGAGGAAAGCGGCGACATAGGGGCTGACGACGAGCCGGATGAACTTGTGTCCGCGATCCTCGGTGAGGAACGAAATCTGGTTCTCGATCTTCCTGTCGAGGACGACCGTAGGCTCGATCTTACCCGAACCGTTGCAGGTGGGGCAGACGTCCGAGACGCTCTCGACGGCGACGGGACGCACGCGCTGCCGCGTGATCTGCATCAAGCCGAACTTGGTGAGCGGCAAGACGGTATGCCGGGCCTTGTCGGTGGACATGAGCTTGACCATCTCGTCGAAGAGCGCCTGCCGGTTCTGCGCCTTGTGCAAGTCGATGAAGTCGATGATGACGATACCGCCCAGATCGCGCAGGCGCAATTGCCGGGCGATCTCTTTGGCGGCGGCGAGGTTGACGTCCATGGCGGTCTGCTCCTGGTTGTCCTCGGCTTTGGTGCGGTTGCCCGAATTGACGTCGATGACGTTCATGGCCTCGGTATGCTCGATGATGAGGTAGGCACCCCGCTTGAGCGACACGTACTTGGCGAAGAGCGACTTGATCTGCTTGGAGATGTCGAAGTTGTCGAAGATGGGCACGCTGCCGCGGTAGAGCTTCACGATCTTCTCCTTCTCGGGCTCGATCGACCGGATGTAACTGCGGATCTCGTTGTACATGGCCTCGTCGTCGACGGCGATCTGCGAGAACGACCCGTTGAGCGAATCGCGGATGATCGTATTGGCGCGGTTCATCTCGCTCATGATCTGAGCGGGAGCCGCATGTTTGCGGATGGCCGAGACGGTCTTGCGCCACCGCTCGATCTGCGTGCGGATGTCCTGCTCGATGTCCTCGTCTTTCGCCTCGACGGCGGCCGTACGGATGATGACGCCGAAATTCTTGGGCAGCACGGCGGCGGCGATCCTTTTCAACCGCTTCTTCTC
>JAIDKM010000164.1 GCA_029051915.1 Alistipes sp.
CTTCCAGCTCCGCCACTGGGTATGGAGCGTCGAATACCCGTCGAGCGCCCCCACGCGGAAACCCCGCGGAGCCTGGGCGCTCCAGAACGTATCGACGACCTCCACGGTATCGACCGCAGTGTCCCAACCGTAGACGACGTAATCGTGGATCGACGGCGGCAAGGCGCCGCCGAGGTGGTAGGTACTGACGCCGAAACGGGAGAAAGCGACGGAATCGTGCTGCGAGAGGTACTCGACGGCCTCGTAGAAACGACGATAATCGACCCGGAGTGCGGTATCGGCGCCGAAGCGGTCGAGCTGCACGGTGCCGTCGGGGCGGAGAAGATCCAACCGCCGGGCGATCGTCAAAGCACGACGCAACTGCGACCGCACGGCGATCCGTGCGGGCCGGAGCACCGGAACGAAGGCGACCGAAGCGAAGATGACGAAAGCCGCAGCGCAGACCCACCGGTACCGAGCGACCCGCGGAATGAGGAAGCAGAAGACGCAAAGCGTCATGACCCCGCCGCAGACCACGAGCCACACGCGCAGCTCGGTGAGTCCGTACTCACTGACGCGCCGCATGACGCCGACCCAAAACAAGAGGAGCAGGGGCAACGAGACGAGGCTGAAGCGATCGAAGAACCAATCGTAGCGCCGCTTCTCCAAGACGAGCTGCAAGGCCTTGACGCACAAGGCGACGATGGTGAAGCCGAAGACGAGGTAGGCCACGCCGCCCTCGGGCAACGACCACGTAAAGAGGATTTTGGCGGCGTAGAGGTAGAGGATGGCGGTGTAGATCAACAGAGCCGGAGCGACGATGTAATCGAGCAAGACCGCGAGGATGCGGTTGCCCTCGATGACGGCATCGCGCCACCGTGCGGCCATCAACAAAAAGAGGCAAGGAACGGCCAATGACTCGGTGAGAATGGCAGCATCGACCCACACGTGCTCGATCCAATCGCCCCTGAGCCCGAAGATATAGGTTGTGGAAAAGAGAATGGCGGCGAAAAGCCCCAGTGCGACGTTGGCGAACAACTCGGCCAACAAAAACGACCGCAGCCACACGAGGGTGTCGCTGACGAACCGCTCGTTACGGGCTCCGCGGCGGCAAAGCAACAACGCCAGCGGCGAGAGAATCAACAAACTGACGAGGTACTGCATACCCCCGATCCAATCGTTCAACCCGGCCCACAGAGAGAGAGGCACCAGAGGAGTCCAGACGACCCAATAGACCCTGCGCCACGGCCCGCCGTCGGCCAACCTATTGACGGCCAGAGACAAGGCGAAGAAAAGGGGCACGACGGCAGCGCGGCAATAACCCTGCGACCAATCGGCCTCGTAAGCCGTGAGCCACACGACGGCGGCGTAGACCGCGAGAACCAGTTCGACGGGGTAGCGACGCACCACCTGCGCCATCCCCTCGCGGAAGATGCGGAAATAATGTTTCGGACTGAATTTCATGGAAGTAAGGTTTATTCTCCGATCCGCTGCCGCACGACCTCGAAGAGCATGACAGCGGCGGCGGCCGAGACGTTCAAAGACTCGATATGGCCGATCAGCGGAATGGCCAACTGCTCGTCGCACAACTTCAACACCTCTTTGGAAATGCCGGTATCCTCGGCGCCCATGACGATGACCGTGGGCTTGCGGAAATCGGCGTCGTAGAGCAACTTACGGCTTTTCTCGGTGGCGGCGACGACCTGGAAGCCCTCGGCCTGCAATGCCTTGAGCGTATTGCGCACCGACCCGACGCGGCAGACGGGAATGGAGGTGAGCGCCCCGGCCGAAGAACGGATGGCCTCGGCATTGACCGGAGCGGAATTCTTCAAGGGAGCGATCAGACCGTGGGCCCCGGCGCACTCGGCCGAGCGGGCGATGGCCCCGAAGTTGCGGACGTCGGTAACGCCGTCGAACAAGACGATCAAAGGAGTCTCGTCGTCGGGAACGCGCTCCAGAATGTCCGCGAGATCGACATACTCGATGGCCGCGGTCTGAGCGACGACCCCCTGGTGGTTGCCCCGCGTGAGGCGGTTGAGCTTCTCGACGGGCACCTCCTGGAAACGAACGCGATGCCGCGCGCAGAGGTCTTTCAACTCCTGCATCAACTGGCCCTCGGCCCCCTTGCGGATGTAGAGCCGCTCGATCTGCTTGCCCGATTCGATGGCCTCGGCCACGGGCCGGATGCCGAAAATGAGGTTGTTGTTCATCTTACCTGTTCTTCTGTGATTTCCAACTCGTACGACGCTTTCTCCCACTCGTGCATGGAGTGGTCGTACTGCGCTTTGAGCTCGTTATAAGCCTTATAATCGGCCTCGTTATACTCGGTGGCGACGGCGAAGCGGGCATCGAAATCGGCGATCCGGCGCTCGATGTCGGCCAAATCGGCTTCGATCGCTTCGACCGCCTTGCGGAGCTTGCGCACCAATTTCTCCTGCTCCTTTTTCTGCTCGTAAGAGATCTTGCCGGAAGTAACGGCCGGCTTCCCGGAAGCCTCCCTGGCCTTTGCGGAAGCGCCTTGGGTCTTTTGCGAAACGTCGCGCCGCTCGATCTCCTGCAAAGACTCGATCTTCCGCTTTTCGAGGAAGTAATAGATGCCGCCGAGGTACTCCTTGACGGCCCCGTCGCGGAACTCGTAGACCTTGTCGACCATGCCGTCGAGGAACTCGCGGTCGTGCGAGACGACGACGACCGTGCCGTCGTACTTCATGATGGCGCTCTTGAGGATGTCCTTGGAACGCATGTCCATGTGGTTGGTAGGCTCGTCGAGCACCAACAGGTTGCGCGGCTCGAGCATCATGCGGGCCATGGCCAGACGCGCCCGTTCGCCGCCCGAAAGGACCTTGACCTTCTTGTCGATGTCCTCGCCGCGGAAGAGGAAAGCCCCCAAAATGTCGCGCAGGCGCGTGCGGATGTCGCCCACGGCGACGCGGTCGAGGGTGTCGTAGACGGTGAACTCACCGTCCATCAGGTCGTCCTGATTCTGCGCGTAGTAGCCTATGTTGACATTGGCCCCCAGCCGGACCGAACCCTCGGTGGGGGTCAACTGGCCGACGAGCATGCGGGCCAACGTAGTCTTGCCCTCGCCGTTGCGGCCCACCAGCGCGATGCGGTCGCCCTTGCCGATAGTAAAGTTCGCGCCGCTGAAGACGTGCTTCTCTCCGAACGACATGCCGACGTCCTTGATTTCGGCCACGACCTGCCCCGAACGCGG
>JAIDKM010000165.1 GCA_029051915.1 Alistipes sp.
CTTCCGCGATGTCGCCCGTCTCGATACGTCGCGTATCGAAGCGCATCGCTTCGCCGCCTGCCGCCGTGGCCGGGTTGGCAAGGCTGTCCAGCCGTTCCCGCGATACGCGCGGCAGCCATTGGGCTTGCAGCGGCATCGCGATCAGCAGCAGGCAGCATGTCGCCAGACCTCGCATTATGTGGCAGCGCCGGAGCATCTTCCTCCTACAGCCAGCCGTTTCCGTCGGCACCCTTGCGCACCGTAATGCGGAACGTTTGTTTTTCGCCGTTCGACGAGGTTATCGACGCACTCGTGCTTCCCGTCTTCAGACCGCTTACCACCAGTTTGTTGCCGTCGATCGTCGACGAAGCGACGGTCGGATCGTCGATGGTTACCGTGTAGGTCAGCTGCTCGCCGTTAAGGAAATAGTTGCCCGGAATGGCGACCACCTTGCCCTCCAGCGGAACATAGAGGTTGGGGAAGGTTACCTGCGTGCCTGTTCCTGCAATCGCATTCAGCAGTTTCGTTGCATTGACCTGTCCCACGCCCATCTGGCCCCGATACTCCGAAAGTATCATCTGCCGCGGATGAGCCAGCCCCAAATCGGACGTATAACGATAGTAGAGTTTGCGCCCGACCAGGTATTCGTCGATGGGGGTCGTCGTCTCGTGCAGCAGTTGCTTGAACTCTTCGGCCGTGAAATGCTTGCGCTGTTCGAATGCGTAGGAGAGTCCCAGCGCGGCCACGCCCGATACATGGGGACAGGCCATCGAGGTTCCCTCCATGTAGCCGTATCCCGTTTCGCTGATATTGTAGGGAAGCGTCGACAGCACGCAGCCGATTTCTCCGCGTGCGGTACCTTCGCCGTATTCATAGTAGTAATCTTGGTCGCCGCCCGGCGCCGCGATCGTGATGCCTTCGCCATAGTTCGTGTAGACGGCAGGCGTGTAATCCGCCGCCGTACCCGATACCGACACGCACATCTCGGCAGCTCCCGGGAATCCGGCCATCGGAGCGGTTTCGTTACCGCCCGCAAAGATCGCCAGACCGCCGTCGATCGGCCCGTTGGGCGATCCGGCATTGTGGATGAAGTAGTCCAACGCCTCTTTTTCCAGCGGACTGCCCGTTTCCCACTCTTCTTCGCTCGCGAAAACAGGTTGCCATTCGTAGCCGTTGGCACGGCCCGATGCGTAGCCCCAGCTGCACTGGAGGATGACGGCTCCGTTGTCGGCAGCATATTTGATCGCCCGGATGGTGCCCATCATGTCGGGCTGCGTGTCGCCCGAGAAGACCTGGCAACTCATGATCCGCACGCCCGGCTTTTCGGACGTGCCTCCAGCAATCGAGCCGATGCCTTCGCCGTTGTTGTTCTGCGCGGCGATCACGCCTGCCACATGCGTACCGTGGCCCGTGTCGGCCGCGTCGTCCCACGTAATGGCTCCCGAGCCCGTTACGAAATTGTATCCGTGGAGGTCTCCGGCATAACCGTTTCCGTCGTTATCTTCTTTGGAGTTCTCGATTTCGCCTTCGTTCACCCACAGGTTGTTCTTCAGATCGGGATGGGTCAGGCA
>JAIDKM010000166.1 GCA_029051915.1 Alistipes sp.
CAATAGAAGAGCTTGAGGTTCGACTCGGCGACAGGCCCCACGGTCGAATGCGACGGTTCGCGCAGGTTGCCGCCCAGCAGAATCACGTTGAAGCGCTTGTATTTCAACAGCTCCACAGCGATATTGACCGCATTGGTAATGATCGTCAGACGCTGGAAGCGCTGCAAATTACGAGCGATTTCGAGCGTCGTGGTACCCGAATCGAGCATGATCGTATTGCCCTCCTCGATCAACGTGGCAGCCAGACGCCCGATGGCCTGCTTCTCCCGAATATTGAAAAACTGCTTGCTGTTGATCGGTGCGTCGTCCCCGTTCTCCTCGGCCGCACAAGACATGGCGCCCCCGCGGGTGCGAATCAGGAGATTGCGCTCGTAAAGCATGTTCAGATCCTTCCGAATCGTAACTTCCGAAACCCCGAACTCCTCGTGCAACTCTTTTACGGAAACGGACGAACCGCTCTTGAGCCTTTGCAGAATCATCGAACGGCGCCCTTTGGTCGTCTTCAAGGTCTCCATCTTTCGAAGTGGTTAGAAAATAAGGCGATCGAACGTCCGCTGCCCTGTCATCCGACGCGCGTGCGTCCGTCCGAACAATAAGATATTGCAAAAGTAACACTTTTTTCCAAAAAAGAAAAACGAAACGAAAGATATTGATTCGAAACATTACGAAACATTTTCTTACACCCCTCAGATAGTGCACAAACAAACTATACATCAGCAAAATACAACAAAACAAATAAAACCAAGAAAATTCTCGCCCCGAAAAAAGACCGAAATTTTTATTGCGAAAGTTTCGAAACTATTATTTTTGCAACATAGCGCAAGATTCGAAAGACGCAAAAACAACAGATACGGTTATGAACGCAAAAGGGAATTTTACTTACAAAGAAATTATGCAGCAGCCGAATACATGGCTAAGCGAGTACGAGCAGCTGCAAGGACAACGCGAAAAAATCAAAAGTTTCGTAAGAAAACACCTGGACGAAAATTACGAAATCATTTTCACCGGAGCCGGCACCTCGGCCTACATCGGCGACGTACTGGAAGTCGCCGTCGCCGATGTAGGC
>JAIDKM010000167.1 GCA_029051915.1 Alistipes sp.
TAGCGCGCGACATGGGCATTCTGTGGTTCGGCGTGGACGATGCGGCGACCTCGTGTCTGACGCCGATCTACTGCTCGACGACCGCAGTGCCGGAGTGTTTCCGCGAAGGCAACGGCTCGATGCTGAGCTACTCGCCGACGTCGGCGTTCTGGCTCTTCAACCGCGTAACGAACTTCGCGTACCTGCGCTACGACATGATATCGTCCGACATCCGCAAAGCGGTAGACGCATGGGAAAACAACGAACTGCAAGTACGGGTGCCGCTGGCAGACGAACAAGCAGCGAAGCTCCCGGCCAAGAAACGCGTGCGCTATCTGACGGACTACTCGGTGAAGACGGCGCAGGCATTGTTCGACCGCTGGTCGAAGCTGGACAAGTATCTGCTGGTGAAATATATGGACGGCAACGTGAAGAGCGAGCACGCCAACGTGCTGGAGTTCCTCGACGGCCCGGGCACCGCGGCACACTTTGTGGACAACGGCAATGGCCGCGACATCCCGGACGAGATCCAGTGGCCGGGCTACAACGAGAAGTGGAAGCGTGCCGTAGCGGCCGACAACGGAGAGATTCTGAAAGTAATCAAATAAGAGACCATGAAATACGACGTACTGGTAGTAGGCAGCGGCCCCGGCGGCTACGTGGCGGCGATCCGTGCGGCCCAGTTAGGCAAAAGGGTAGGGCTCGTAGAGCGGGCCGAGACGGGCGGCGTCTGTCTGAACTGGGGCTGCATACCGACCAAGGCGCTGCTCAAGAGTGCGCAGATCTATGCCCACTGCAAGGCGGCGGAACAATACGGCGTAGAGATCGGGGGCGAAGTACGTCCGGCACTGGAGAAGATGGTGGCCCGCTCGCGCGGAGTGGCGGAGACGATGAACAAGGGAGTGCAGTTTCTGCTGAAGAAGAACGGCATCGACCTGATCGCCGGATTCGGCCGCCTGACGGCACCGGGGCATCTGGACGTAGACGGCACAGCCTACGAAGCCGACCACATCGTCCTGGCGACGGGAGCCCGCCCGCGCGAACTGCCCTCGCTGCCGGTGGACGGCCGGCGGATCATCACCTCGCGCGAGGCGCTGACGCTCAGCGAACTGCCCGAAACGATGATCGTCGTAGGCTCGGGAGCCATCGGAAGCGAATTCGCCTGCTTCTATGCGACGCTGGGCGTCAAGGTAACGGTGGTGGAGTATCAGCCGCGCATGATGCCCCTCGAAGATGAGGAGGTGTCGAAGACGATGGAACGGGCGTTCCGCAAGTTGCGGGCGACGGTGCTGACCTCGACGACGGTCAAGCAAGCCCGAATTGTCGGCGACCGCTGCGAAGTGGAGATCGAAGGCAAGAAAGGGTCGGAGATGCTGACGGCCGACGTAGTGCTCTCGGCTGTGGGCGTGCAGGCCAACATCGAAGGAATCGGGCTGGAAGAACTGGGGGTAGCGGTGGAACGCGGCAAAATAGTCGTGGACGAATACTACCGCACCAACGTGGCGGGCGTCTACGCGATCGGCGACATCGTAGGGGGCCCGGCGCTGGCCCATGTAGCCTCGGCCGAAGCGATCTGCTGCGTGGAGGCGATCTGCGGGCTGAAGCCCCGGCCGGTAGACTATGCGACCATTCCGTCGTGCGTATTCACGACGCCCGAAGTGGCGTCGGTAGGCCTCACGGAAGCGCAGGCGGCCGAAAGAGGAATCGCCGTGAAGGTGGGCCGCTTTCCGTTCACGGCCTCGGGCAAGGCGACGGCAGCGGGCGACCGCGACGGATTCGTGAAGCTGCTGTTCGACGAGCAAGGCAAGCTGGCAGGCGCCCACCTGGTAGGCGCGGGCGTAACGGAGATGCTGGCCGAGCCGACGCTGGCCCGCACCTTAGGCACGACGGCCGAAGCGATCGTCCGCACGATCCATGCCCATCCGACGATCAGCGAAGGCATTGCCGAAGCAGCCGAAGCGGCGCTCGGACATGCAATCCATCTGTAACCGAGAAAAGCGACAATTTCGCCGCCGGAGCTCCGCGAGGAGTCTCCGGCGATTTTTTTTGACCGGAATGCGAAATATTGACATAAATATATATCTTTGCCGCGATTTGGATTTAAAAAAAGTTTTTTTGAACAATCGAAAACAACTCGAACGATGAAAAGATTTTTCACCTTCTGCTTCGGGGGGGGGCTGATTCTCAGCGCCTTTCTACTGCTCGGATGCACCGATGAAGAATTGGCACCCAACATGGAGGAACTCTATCCCGACGGACTTCCGATCCGCCTGGCGACGACGGACTTCAACAACCAGAACACCTACTATCTGCTCAACGACGACGAAGAGTCGTCCATCTTCTTCGACCAGACCCAACGCTGGTTCTACACCGACGAGCCTATTCAGATAACTCTCGAAGACGATCTGTGGTTCCAGATCCGCTTCTACAGTCCCCGGGCTTTGCCGAACGTAACGATCTGGGCCCAGCTGGAGGGCTACGACGAGCAATTCAAACTGTTCGTCTTCGAGAATCTCATTCAGTTCCAGCAGTTCCGCATGAAGCTGCCTTTCGCGACGGAAGATCTGACGGCCGTAACACGCA
>JAIDKM010000168.1 GCA_029051915.1 Alistipes sp.
CGTGGTGGGCGAGTACAACAGCTGGGGCGAGGGCTCTGTCGAGATGACGCTCGTAGGCATGCCCGCCGATCCCGCAGCCGAGGATTATGAAGCTCAATATTACGCTGCCATGATCGGTCAGACATGGGAGTGCACCATTCCCGGTTTCACCGGCGGCGAGTTCAAGTTCCGCCTGAACCACGCATGGGACGACAGCTGGGGCGGCGACAACCTTGGTCACATCAACTACAACGGCGGCAACTGCTCGACTACGCTGACGGGCAACGTGCGTTTCACCATCGACTTCCACGGCGACATCGCCGCGTTGGCCGAGGATGCTACCAACCCCTCGCCCGTTTCGGCTACGGTCTCCAAAGTCGAATAGACGTTTCTGCGGTTCCGGGGCGACGAAGGCCGCCCCGGGCCTCAAAACCTTAAAACACGAATACGATCATGAAAATTCTGAAACATATCTTGTCGGCCGCCGCACTGTTGGTGTTGGCTGCGGCCTGCAACCACGATCCCGACGAGCTCGTTCTGCCGGCTTCCGACCTCTCGATCGCCGGCCACGGCAAGGTCATCGTCAACGGGTCGACCCTCGACGAGGACTTCACGCTGACTTGGTCGGCGGTACGCTTCGCTTCGCCCGCCGATGTCGAGTATACCGTCGAGGCCCGGTTGGAGGGCGACTATGCGACCTTGGGTTCCACGACAGCGACCCATTTCACTTGCAGAAATTCCGCGATCTTCGATGCGCTCGGCATCTCGCTCACCGGTAATTACGACGTCGAGTTCCGCGTTACGGCCGCTTCCGCTGCCGGCGAAACCAAACAGCAGACCTTGACCGTGGCGTTCGAGTTCTCGAAGATCACCTACCTCTATGCGCTCGGCGATTACCAGAACTGGGCGGAAAACGGTTCGATGTCGCGTCTGTTGCAAGGCGACGACGGCATCTTCCGCGGCTTCGTCCAGATCACCGAGGCCGGTAACCACCAGTTCAAACTCTCGTCGCAGCCCAACTGGGGCGGCACGGGCTATGGCCCCGGCGAGACCGAGGGCACGTTGCTCGACGCCGATGCTCCGAACTTCACCGTCGATCCCGGCCTCTATTACATGGAGGTCGATACCGATAACCTCTCTTATGCACTCGTGCCGCTGACCAGCGTGTCGCTCATCGGCGACGGTGTCGGCGGTTGGAACGACGGCGACGATATCGAAATGATCTACGATGCTTCGGCCAAAACATGGGTCGGCTTCGCCGATGCCGTGGCCGGAGGTGCTTATAAAGTGCGTTTCAACAAGACCTGGGACATCGAGGTCGGCGACACGAAGTACAATTGTTCGTTGGGCGGCGATCCGCAGGCTCTGGAGCTCGCCAGCCTGAACAACCTCTCCGTCGAGGGCGAGGGCGGCATCACGGCCTTCACGCTCTCCTTGTTCGACTATCCCTATACTATCAAGGAGGGTGCCGTCGAGGAGAAGGACGACGTGCTCTACTTCGTCAGCTCGGTCGGCGGGTGGGACTACCTGCAAGCTCCGAAAATGAATCTCCTCGAGGAGGGCAAGTTCTACAGCCTCGCCAACTTCGTCGGCGTCGATGCGCCTGAAGTCTTGTTCGCTCGTCTGCAGACTCCGCTGGGTACGCAGTTCGGCGGTACGGCCGCTGCACTGGAGACCTACCTCGGCGGTGCCGAAGCTACGCCCATCGCTGCTCAGTCCGGTCTGCGCTTCTATGCCGTCGATCTCTCGGGCGAGGATAAAGTGCTCTACGATACGGAGATTACCGATGCTGCCGTCGTGCTCGCAGGCGAACCTGCTGCAACGATCGCCATGACGGCCGACGGTGTCGGCAAGTGGACGCTTACTCACGAGTTCGACGCGGTCGGCAAGTTCTCGATTGCGCTCAACGGCAGTAAGATCACCTGCGGCGAGACCGAATATCCTGCCGTGTTGGGCGGCAGCTGCACCGGTCTGGTGCTCGACGGCGGCTTGCTCAACATGACCAAAGGCGAGCATACGCTCGTTCTCGACCTCTCAGGCGCAGTCATGACCCTTGAGATCGACGGCGAGATCGCCGATTTGCAGCTCTATCCCGAGACCATCGGCGTTACGGGCGACTTCGGCGACATCAACTGGACTATAGCCGCTTCGCCGCAGTTGCCGGGCGATGTCGAGACCGGTAAATATAAGGGCTATGTCTCGATGTACGGCTTGACCTACGGCTTCAAGTTCACCTACGGTGAGAATACCTGGGTGCCCGGACAGGCTGTTGAGGGTGCCGACAACGA
>JAIDKM010000169.1 GCA_029051915.1 Alistipes sp.
CTGCTTCCCAAAGTAACCTCGATGCTCGACAAGCTGGCCAAGCACAACATCGTTCACAAGAACAAGGCCGCCAACCTCAAGAGCGCCTTGCAGTTGCACGTGAATTCGTTGTAATCCGGCTTTCGGAAAAGAGCGAGCTACTCCTTCGGAGTAGCTTTTTTTGTCTCTCCCAAGCAGCTTCGGCCCGGAATATCGAAGGCTACGGCTTTCGGTAGCGCGGCCGCAGATTCAGCAATCCCCGGCCTAAGAGGCCGGTTTCAGGAAGGGGGCTTCCAAAAAACCGAGGGTCGGTGTACACATCAGTCTGGCGGGACGTCTTTCTTCCCGCCATTCATTCCAGCGATTGCTTCCATTGCCTGTTTCGGGCTACCGCAACTACACGTCGGGAGCCCTGGGCGGTGTCGGCACGGAGGGCAGTTCCTGGTCTTCGACACCGTACGCTGCGGGTAATCCCAACGCAGGGCGTATCCTCTTCCAGGCAGGTGGCGTGAACCCGTTGAACAACACCAACCGGTCTTTCGGCTTCCCCGTGCGCTGCGTCCAGCATCTGCGGGCTGCTTTTACCGATGGACAGTCGCTCGACCGATTGTTCATCGGTCGTCTTCCGGACAACTCCGCTTATCGCACCTGCGCGGAATAAAAATCCCGTTTTTTCAATAATTTTTCTATATCCCCTGTTTCCTTCCGACGTAACTTTGTATGGTGGCCGACCGATTATCGGCCTCACAACCCAAAACTTTGCTTTTATGAATAGGAAACAGTTTATCGCTCATTTTTTCTTGTTATTGCTCCTAGGCTTCTGCTCCTGCAGAAAGAGCAGCGAGACGTCCGATCCCATACCGGGCGGCCAGGTTCAGATCACAGGTCAGTGGCAAGTCGTTTCTTGGATCGACAACGGAACTCCCGACGACAGCCGGACAGGTTTCGCCTGCAACATCACCGCCGTGTTGATATCTTTCGGCGACGACGCTCCCCTGCCCTACACCTACCTCAACGGCATCTTGCGCTTCGACGGCCGCAGTTAC
>JAIDKM010000017.1 GCA_029051915.1 Alistipes sp.
CAAGACGGCATACGACCTAGTAGTGCGTATCGTGGGCTCGGATATGTGTATAAGATACATGTCTGCGGAGTCCATCAGAAACAGGATCTTTTTCATCGTCGTTAGGATTAGTTTGTTCGCACCGCACTTTCGTGCTATGGGCAAATATAACTATTTTCAGTCAAAAAACAGTCGATCCGAAGGTTGTTTTTTCAGCAAAGCTCCGGCGAAGCAGGACCTTTTCTCTCGATTCTCCCGGCCCGACCGCAAGGTACATTCCTCGCGATCGCCCCGGCATTCCGGTTATTTGTAGCTGATGATAAGCAGTCTCGACGACTCCCAGAAACGCGCCGGATCAATAATCACCAGACTCTCCACTCGCTTGTCTTCGCCCATCACCAACTTGTAGCTGCCGTCGGGATGCGACGTAACCACGGTCGCCCTCTTTCTGCCGACCGGCACTTCGGAGAGCAGCCGCGAATCGGTTTCCGTGAAGCTGCCGAGCGCGCCGTTGCGGCCTACGGTCAGCGTGCGGCCGATGAATCCTTCCTTGTTGATAATCTGTGCATCGAGCAGCTCCTTCTCCTCACCGACAATATAATATACAGTATTCAGCCGGTTTTCGAGTCGGATGTTTTCGCCGTTCAGCATCTTCAGTTCGATATCTTGTTCGGCCACCTGCGTCTCCAGACGCGCCAGTTGGGCTTCGCGTTCGGCCAGCCGGTCGCGGAGTTCTTCCACTTCGGCCGTCTTCTCCGCCAGCCGGTCGCTGAGGTTGACGATCGTCTTCTCCAGCGCTTCGATCTTCACGTTGGCCCGACGCAGTTGCTTCGCCGCATTCTCCAGCGACGCGATCTTCGTCCGGTTCTCTTGCAGCAGGCGGTCGATCGCCGCAATGTCGCTGTTGATCTGCTGAACCGGACGGATGCCTCCTTCGGCATCTTCCGGCACCGTAATCAGATTTTCCCGCATCTTGATTTCCGACAGATTGCCCAGAATGGCGTTGATGTCTTCGAAGACCACTTCGAGCAGCGAATCTTTCTGTCCCACAACCATCGACAGGGAATCGCGCTGGCCGGCCATCTCCAGCACGGCCTGCCTGCGGACACACGACGTCGACACGCACAGCATCGCCGCCGCCACTACAAAATACTTTTTCATCTTTCTAAAAATTTGCAGTTCGTATCTGCGCACAAAAATAAGGATTATTGAC
>JAIDKM010000170.1 GCA_029051915.1 Alistipes sp.
AATACTTCGCCGGCGACTTGTAACTTTCCGCTTCCGGAGAGGAAGAAGTAGTGGTTTTCGTGATTTTTGTGGGTGTTAAGAAATCCGGTTTCGGTGCCGGGTCGGAACGTCTGGAACGAGAACTCGGCGCCCGTCGCTCCGGCGGCCGTACCGCCGAACACTTTTCCCGGAATTTTGATTTCGGGGCCGAGTTCCAGCAGGTAGTCGCCCAGCTCGTTGAGTTTGCCCATGTCGATCGCGCTGAAATTGGCCGCCGCCGCAATGTTTCGAATCTGTTTCATTGTTGTGTCTTTTGAATGGTTGTCGGTTGATTTTCGGCTGCAAAGATAGCGGGCAGGAATCGCCTTGTCAAGTAGATACCTGAATGTCAGATAGTTACCTCGAAGTAACGATTGCTGGGATTCAATGGTTTGGTAAATGAAGAAAAAACGATATTTTCTTTCCGAAAGTTTTTTACTTACTTTTGTAGAGTAAAGAACGGAAACGATGGATCGAACGACACTCTGTCATGCCTTGCATCCCGACTGCCCGATTCGCAATGTGCTGGCGCGGATCGGCGACAAATGGTCGCTGCTGGTGATTTTTACGCTCGACCGGATGCCGGCGGCGCGTTTCGGCGAGCTGCTCCGGGCGTTGCCCGATATTTCGCAGAAGATGCTGACCGTTACGCTTCGTACGTTGGAGGAGGACGGACTGGTCGACCGTACGGTCTATCCCGAGATCCCGCCGCGGGTGGAGTACCGTCTTACGCATCGGGCGCAGTCGTTGTTGCCGCACCTGAATGCGCTGATCGCATGGGCTTGCGAGCACATGGAGGCAATTCTCGAAGACCGGAAAGCTGCGCGAAAAATCCGCTGACCGGGCCTCCCGATTCGCAAGGGGCGAAACCCGGTGCGAGACCGCCGGCCGGCACGGATCACCGGTCGGCGCCGCCGTCTCGTTTCTCGTCGATCGTCTGCATCTGTTGACGGATCGACTCTTCGTGGATGATCCGGAGGATGCTTCGCATGAACTCCCTGTCCATTCCCAGTTCGGCGGCCTGTGCCGTTCGCCGGGTCAGCAGTTCTTCGTAGCGGCGGGTCTGCAGCACGGGCATGCCGTGCTCTTTTTTGTATCGTCCGATTTCGCACGCGACACGCATGCGCTCGGCCAGCACCTCCAGCAGCCGGTCGTCGAGCTTGTCGATCCGCTCGCGCAGTTCGTTGAGGTTCTCGGTCGGAACGGCCGTTTCGCGGATGACCAGTTCTCCGAGGATCCGTCCCAGCGTCCGGGGATCGATCTGCTGTTCCCGGTCGCTCCAGGCTTCGTCGGGCGAGCAGTGCGCCTCGACGATCAGCCCGTCGAATCCCAGATCCATCGCCTGCTGCGACAACGGGGCGATCAGCTCGCGCCGGCCGCCGATGTGGCTCGGGTCGCAGAAGATCGGCAGCTCGGGATGGCGGCGGTGCAGTTCGATCGGAATGGCCCAGACCGGCTGGTTGCGGTAGCGGCTCGTGTCGAGCGAGGTGAATCCCCGGTGGATGACGCCGAGGCGGCGGATGCCGGCGTTGCGGATGCGTTCGACGGCTCCGATCCAGAGTTCGAGGTCGGGGCTGACCGGATTCTTGACCAGCACCGGTACGTCGCAGCCGCGCAGCGCGTCGGCCAGTTCCTGCATGGCGAACGGATTGGCGGTAGTCCGGGCGCCGATCCAAAGCAGGTCGATGCCGCCCGCAAGGGCTCTCTCCGCATGGTGGGGCGTCGCCACTTCCGTTGCCACGTACATGCCCGTCTCGCGTTTCACCCGTTGCAGCCAGCCGATGCCTTCGGCTCCCACGCCTTCGAATCCTCCCGGTTTGGTGCGGGGCTTCCAGAGCCCGGCGCGGAAGATGCGGACTCCGCAAGCTGCGAGCGCCCGGGCGCTCGCAACGGTCTGTTCTTCGGTCTCGGCGCTGCACGGGCCCGCGATGACGAGCGGTCGGCGACTGCCGGCCTGCGGCGGGAAAATCGGTAGGAGTTCGTTCATGGCGTTTCGCTCGGGAGAGGCGCGGCTATACGGAATGCGCCACCCCGATCGGGATGGCGCGACTTTTTCCGAGCTGTCTATGAGACTTGAACTCACGACCTCTTCCTTACCAAGGAAGTGCTCTACCACTGAGCTAAGACAGCATATTGCCCTCAAGAGCGATGCAAAAGTACACAAGAAAAATGAAAAGACAAAAAAAATGTGCGTTTTTCGTAAGAATTTTCTACCTTTACTTTCAAATAATAACTCCGAACGAATGAAAAAGATCCTGATTGTCGGTGCCGGCGGGCAGATCGGTTCCGAGCTGACTTCTTATCTGAGAAATATTTACGGCGATTCGCATGTCGTCGCCACCGACATGCGCGACTGCCGCGAACTGGGCGAGGCGGGGCCGTTCGAGGTGCTCAACGCGCTGGATGCGACGGCGATGGCTTCGGTCGTGGCCCGTTATCACATCGATACGATTTTCAACCTCGTAGCTTTGCTGTCGGCCGTCGGCGAGCGCAATCCCCAAATGGCGTGGAGTGTCAACATGGGAGCCCTGAACAATTCGCTCGAAGTGGCGCGCCAGCACCATTGCGCCCTCTTCACGCCGTCGTCTATCGGTGCTTTCGGCCCTTCGTCGCCCAAGGACGGCACGCCGCAGGACACCATCATGCAGCCCACGACCATCTACGGCATCTGCAAATATACGGGCGAGATGCTCGGCAACTATTACCACCATAAGTACGGCGTCGATACTCGTTCGGTGCGCTTCCCCGGCATCATCTCCAACGTTACGCTTCCCGGCGGCGGTACGACCGACTATGCCGTGGAGATCTATTACGCGGCCGTGAAGTCGGGCCGCTTCACGTGTCCCGTTCCGGCCGACGTCTACATGGACATGATCTACATGCCCGATGCCCTGCGCGCCTGCGTCGAGCTGATGGAGACCGACCCCGCGAAACTCATCCACCGCAACAGCTTCAACCTCGCTTCGATGAGTTTCACTCCCGAGATCATCTGCGCCGAAATCAAGAAGCGCATGCCTTCGTTCACGATGGACTACGACGTCGACCCCGTCAAGAAAGCCATCGCCGAGAGCTGGCCCAACTCGCTCGACGACACCTGCGCCCGCGAGGAGTGGGGTTGGAAACCCGAGTGGGATCTCTCGCGCATGACCGACGACATGCTGGAGCACATCCGGCAGAAATTCAGCGCGGCGGAGTAGCGCCGGCGCGGTTCTTGCCGGGATTTTGTCGACCGAAAAACCGAATTCCATGAAAAAATCGTTGCGTTGGACGGCCGCGGTGGTCGTCGTGGCCGTCGTAGTCGTTGCCGGCGGCAGCCTCTACCTGCTGGCTTATTCGCTTACGCCCCAAAAGACCATGCGGGCCAAGAATGCGTCGGCCCGCGATTACATGGTCTCCGAATATCCGTTTCTCGGGCCGTGGCTCGACAGTCTCGAAACGACGGGCGCCCTGCGCGATACGACGATCGTCGGGGCCGAGGGCGAGCGCCTGCATGCCATCTATGCCGCGGCACCTCGTCCCACCGACCGCACGGCCGTCATCGTGCACGGGTATACCGACAATGCCGTCCGCATGTTGATGATCGGCTACCTCTACAATCACGATCTGGGTTACAACATCTTCCTGCCCGATCTCTATTTTCATGGCCGGAGCGAAGGCCGTGCTATCCGCATGGGGTGGAAAGACCGCCTTGACGTGCTGCGGTGGATGGAGATCGCCGATTCGGTCTTCGGCGGCCATACGCAGATGGTCGTGCACGGCATTTCGATGGGTGCCGCCACGACGATGATGGTCTCGGGCGAGCCGCAGCAGCCTTATGTGAAGTGTTTCGTCGAGGATTGCGGCTATACCAGCGTCCGCGACGAGTTCGCCAAGGAGCTCCGGGAGCAGTTCCACCTGCCGGCTTTTCCGCTGCTTCCCGTTGCCAGTTGGTTGTGCGACCTGCGCTACGGGTGGAATTTCTGCGAGGCGTCGGCCTTGGAGCAGGTGCGCAAAAGCGCCCTGCCGATGTTTTTCATCCACGGCGATGCCGACGACTTTGTGCCCACCTCGATGGTCTATCCGCTTTACGAGGCCAAGCAGCAGGGCGACAAGGAGCTGTGGGTCGTTCCGGGTGCTGCGCACGCCCTTTCGTATCGCGACAACCGTGAGGAGTACACCCGCAGGGTAAAAGAGTTTGTCGGGAAATATATCGAATAAAGGTGAAAAGTCGTTCGCTTAACTTTTCACCTTTTACCTTTCACTTCTGACCTTTCGTAGGCGTCGATCATCGAGCCGCGCGTGCGGTTGACGATGCGGGCGCCGAGCGTCGCGGCATAGTCGCGCAGCACTTCGTGGCCGCGGAAAAGTTCGGCCACCTCGGCCAAATAGACCGACATCGTGTAGGGACGGGGCGGCACTTTCTGGAATATCGGCCGCGGCGCGGCGGGTTCTCCGCCGTCGTAGTAGTGGCGGTCGGCGCGGCACAACCGGTTGCCGTCGTCCACGCACAACCCCTCCAGCAGCGTGTGATCCACGCCATAGAGTTCGATCCGCTTGTACCCCAGCAGCAGGGCGATGTATTCGCCTACCTGCACCACCGTGCCGAAGTTGGCGCTGCCCAGGCCGCGGCGGTAGAGCCAGAATTCCAGCCGGCGGAACCCTCGGTACATCTGCGTGTGGAACGGGATGATGCGGATGTTGGGGTTGGGCAGCGCGGCCCGGTAGTCGAACCGTTCCGGATTATAATATTGTACATAGAGGTGCATCGGCCATGCGACCCGCTCGTTGAGCGTGCGGTAGAGCGCCGCCACCCGGTCGCGCTGGGCCGTGTCGCGGAAGAACATCGGGTCGGAGAGGACATAGTAGGCCGGGCGCAGTTCGGCGAAGCGGTCGTCTTCGGCGAAGAAGTTCACCGCCATGAAATCGCGCTCCTCCCCCCGCTTCGTCTCTTCCAGCAGGCGGGGCAGTTCGCCGGCCAGCGCCGGGCCGTTGCCCAGAACGGCCATCGTCGGCGCCGGTGCGCCCACCGTTCCGGCTCGTCCGACATAGTTGCGGAAATTCTCCTTGACGGCCATCACCGAAAAGTAGAAAGCGGTTTCGTAGAGGTTCCGCAGGAAGAGGTCTGTCTTTTCGAAAAGGGTCATCGGCAGCATTATTATATTTGCAAAAGTAGCAAAAGATCGGTATCTTCGCAAAAAAGAATGGTTATGTCCGATTCCTCCGTTTCGGTAATCATTCCGCTCTATAACAAGGAACGGGAGATTGCCGGTACGCTTCGCTCGGTGCTGGCGCAGACGCTCCGGCCGAAAGAGATCATCGTCGTGGACGACGGCTCGACCGACCGCAGCGCTTCGATCGTCGATGCCGTAGCTGCCGAAGAGGGGCTGATCCGTCTCGTTCGCCAGCCGAATGCCGGAGAGTGCGCCGCCCGCAATCGGGCCATTGCCGAGGTCGGGGGGGGGAGCGATCTGGTCGCTTTGCTCGATGCCGATGACGAGTGGGAACCCGGTTTTCTGGAAGAGATCGCGAATTTGCGTCGCGAATATCCGGGTTGCGGTATCTATTCGACCGGGTTCA
>JAIDKM010000171.1 GCA_029051915.1 Alistipes sp.
CACGTGGGCCGGCATGGTGTTCCACACGCTGCCCGGCAGCAGCTCGGTCATGCCCATTTGCAGCTGGCACGTGGGCAGCACCTGGTTGACGAGCATCTTGTTGATGTTGCGGTCGTTCGAACCTTCGAGCGAACCCATGTGAGCCACCACGGCGTCGGCTTTGGTAACCTTGCGGTCGGGGTAGGAGCAGTGGGCCGTCGTGGAGTTGAAGTAGAATTTGGCCGGATGCTGCGGGTCGAGGCTCTCGAAGACTACCTCGCGGTCGCCGGCGCCCAGGTAGAGCGCCTCCTTGTAGTCGAGCTCGAACGTCGTGTCGCCCGACTTCACGCGGCCCTTGCCGCCGACGTTGAAGATACCCATTTCACGGCGCGTGAGGAAGTACGGAGCCTTGAGCGGGTCGATCGCTTCGAGGCGGAGCGATTCGCCGACGGGCATGGCGCCGCCCACGATCATGCGGTCGTACATCGAGTAGACCATGTTCACCTCGTCGGCCGCGAAGACCTTTTCGATCAGAAAGTCGCGGCGCAGACGGGCCGTGTCGTAGTGCTTGGCATCCTCGGGATGCGCGGCATAGCGGATTTCGTAGTTGGTTTTCATTCGTATTTATAATTTATGTATGTTCCTCTTTTGCCCGCGCAATTGGTCGACCAATTGCGCGGGTCAGGCAAAGATAGGAAGAATAATTATAAATCGGAAACGAAAAACGAAAATGCGCCGCTACCTCCGTCCGGCGCCTACCGGATGGAATTCATGCGGATCGACGCTTTGACCAGCGCGATGGCGCGGATGCGGTCGACGGCCACGTCCTTGTCGGCATGGTGGGGATTCTGGCTCACGAGCTTGACGTAGCCCTCGCGCTCGGACTTCTGGATGTATTTGACCGTAACGTATTCCTCGCCGTCGATGTCGATCGAGAGCAGGTACATGTCGCCCCAGAAGATGTCGTTGAGGTCGCGCAGCTGCTTGTAGAGCACGATGTCGCCGCTCTTGAGCAGCGGGTACATGGAGTCGCCGACGATGTAGATCGCCCCGTCGCATTTGGGCAGGTTGGGGATGTGGATGAAGTTGACCGGCTTGGTCTGCGCCTGCTCGGCGAAAAGCGGCACCAGCCCTGCCGTGCCCTCGATCGAGTAGAGCGGTACGCTCTGCAGCGGCAGCGAATTGTCGGTGCGGTGCATGTAGGCCGTCAGGTCGGGTTCGGCGTTGAACATGTTGCCGCGGCCCGTTTCGAGCCATTCGGGGTTGACGTTCAAATCCTGAACCAGGATGTTGCGGTTGCGCGACGAGAGCTTCGCCTTGCCCGTCTCGATCATCGAGAGGGCTGCTTTGCCGATGCCAAGTCGCTGTGCAAGTTGCTCTTGTGTCATTTCGAGTTGCTTGCGTATCAATTTTACCCGCTCGTTCATAGCTGCTCTATCGAAAAATTTTATAATAAAAAATTGTATTCCGGGGAATAAAATTAAATATTTGAACTTATCTTTGTCCTGCAAAGTTAAGCAATTTATTTCTGCACGACAAGTTTTTTCAAAAAAATCTCTCATTTCCAACTATGTATTCGGTTTCATCTGAACTTTATCGGCAGGTAACGGCGCGTTTGGCGGAGGCTGTCGGCGCGAGCGGCTATTTCTCGGGGTCGATCGAAGGCGAGTCGCAGGGTGCGGAGTGGCGGCTGACGGTCTCGGCGATCGTCTACCGCGAGCATGTTTCGGCTCCCGACGGCGACTACGATGCGATTTCCGACTTCGTGCCCGTATGGTGGGAGTTCCATAC
>JAIDKM010000172.1 GCA_029051915.1 Alistipes sp.
TATCTAATTTTTATCGTTTCAGACATTTTTACGGATTGCAAAAGTACAATAAAAAAGCGATTCGCAAAAATTTTTGATGAAAATATTTCGAAAGGTCCCGAAAAACGCCCGAATGTTGTTACCTTTGTAAGGCTTCCGATCGAGTCGGAAGCCCCAAACCACGAACGATCATGGCAGTTTTCAAAGTCGAAGGCGGTCATCGCCTGAGCGGAAGCATCGCACCCCAGGGCGCCAAGAACGAGGCGCTGCAGATCATCTGCGCCACGCTGCTCACACCCGAGCGCGTCGTCGTACGCAACATCCCCCAGATCCTCGACGTCATGCAACTCATCGAACTGCTGCGCCGCATGGGTGTCGAAGTCGAGCGTCTGTCGGACGATGCCTATTCGTTCCGGGCCCGCGAAATCGATTTCGAATACCTCAAGAGCGACGACTACCGCCAACGCTGCACGCGCCTGCGCGGCTCGGTGATGCTGATCGGCCCCATGCTGGCCCGGTTCGGCGTGGGCTACATTCCCAAACCGGGCGGCGACAAGATCGGCCGGCGACGTCTCGACACCCATTTCCTGGGATTCCAGAAACTGGGAGCCAAATTCGATTTCGACATTGCCGACGAATTCTTCATGGTCGAAGGCAAAGAACTGAAAGGCACCTACATGCTGCTGGACGAAGCGTCGGTA
Organism: Alistipes sp.; assembly: GCA_029051915.1. Lineage (GTDB taxonomy): Bacteria > Bacteroidota > Bacteroidia > Bacteroidales > Rikenellaceae > Alistipes. The sequence continues at coordinate 681 of JAIDKM010000172.1, forward strand.
ACGGGCACGGCCAACATTGTGATGGCCGCCGTGATGGCCAAAGGAACCACGACGATCTACAATGCGGCGTGCGAACCCTATCTTCAGCAACTGTGCAAGATGCTCAACCGCATGGGTGCGAAGATCTCGGGCATCGCCTCGAATCTCCTGACGATCGAAGGCGTCGAAGCCCTCGGCGGCACGGAACACACGCTGCTGCCCGACATGATCGAGGTGGGCAGCTTCATCGGCATGGCCGCGATGAACCGCTCGGAGCTGACGATCAAGAACGTGTCGTACGAGAACCTGGGAATCATCCCGGCGCAGTTCGCCCGCATGGGCATCCGCTTCGAACAACGGGGCGACGACATTTATATTCCGCAGCAAGACCACTACAGCATCGACACGTTCCTCGACGGCTCGATCATGACCATCGCCGATGCCCCGTGGCCGGGCCTGACGCCCGACCTGCTGTCGATCTTCCTGGTGGTGGCGACGCAAGCCAAGGGAGCCGTGCTGATTCACCAGAAGATGTTCGAAAGCCGCCTGTTCTTTGTGGACAAGCTGATCGACATGGGCGCGCAGATCATCCTCTGCGATCCGCACCGAGCGACGGTGATCGGCCACGACCACCGCATCCGCCTGCGAGCCACGCGCATGACCTCGCCCGACATCCGGGCGGGCGTGGCGCTGCTCATCGCCGCCATGTCGGCCGAAGGCGTGTCGACGATTCAAAACATCGACCAGATCGACCGCGGCTACAAAGAGATCGACAAGCGTCTCAACGCACTGGGTGCGAAGATCACGCGAATAGAAGAATAAAGAAAAACAGCAAAGGGAGCGGCTGCGTCCGACTGCCGTTTCCGATATAATTTAGGGTTCGAATATGTTTCTGGAAAACGCCAGCCGCAAGGGCTGGATCGAAGTAGTCTGCGGCTCCATGTTCTCGGGCAAGACCGAAGAACTGATCCGCCGCCTCAAACGGGCCCAGTTCGCCCACCTGCGGGTCGAGATCTTCAAACCCCGCATCGACGTCCGCTACTCGGAAGAAGAAGTCGTCTCGCACGACGCCAACGCAATCCGCTCCACGCCGGTCGACTCGCCGCAGAACATTCTGCTCATGTCGGCAGGAGTCGACGTGGTGGGAATCGACGAAGCGCAATTCTTCGACGAGAGCATCGTCGAAGTATGCTGCACGCTGGCCGACAACGGAGTACGCGTGATCGTCGCAGGTCTCGACATGGACTACACCGGCAAACCCTTCGGCCCCATGCCGGCGCTGATGGCCACGGCCGAATACGTAACGAAAGTCCACGCCATCTGTGTCCGCTGCGGCAATCTGGCCCACCACTCCCACCGGCTCACCAACGACGAGAAACAAGTGATGCTGGGGGCGCAGGACACCTACGAACCGATCTGCCGCCACTGCTTCCGCGAAATGGTACGCGCCAAGCAGGAATAACGACCCGAAAATATTGAACCACAATATAGTATTACAATCATGAAACACCGTTTTACCCTGCTGCTGGCAGCGCTGTGCTGCCTGAGCGCCGCAACGCCCGCATCGGCGCAATTCAATCTGAAAAAAGCGATCGGCAGTGCCGCGAAAGCCACTCAGGCCGCGACGCTCACCGACGCCCAGATGGCCGCCTATGTCAAGGAATACATCGACTGGATGGACGAACACAATCCGGTCTGCGAAGATGACGACCCCTACACGCTCCGGCTCAACCGGCTGACCGAAGGATTGGCCGATGCCGACGGCATAGCGCTGAACTTCAAAGTCTACCGTGTCATCGACGTCAATGCGTTCGCCTGCGCCGACGGCAGCATCCGCGTCTTCTCGTCGCTGATGGACATCATGACCGACGATGAACTGCTGGGCGTGATCGGCCACGAAGTGGGACATATCGCCCACCGCGACTCCAAGAAGGGATTCCGCACGGCCCTGCTGACCTCGGCGCTCCGCGACGGCGTATCGTCGAGCGGCGGCAAGGCGGCCCAGCTGACCGACTCGCAATTGGGCGATCTGGGCGAAGCGCTGGCCAACGCCACCTACTCGCAGAAGCAAGAACGCGATGCCGACGACTACGGCTACGAATTCCTCCAGAAAAGCGGCAAAAACCCGTGGGCGATGGCCTACTCGTTCCGCCGGCTGAAAGCGATGCAGGAAGAAGCCGGAGTGGAGAAAAGCAGCAAGATCAACCAACTGTTCTCGACCCACCCCGATCTGGATGTGCGCATCCAGCGCATGGAAGAACGGGCTACGGCCGAAGGGATCGAACCGCCCGCACAAGAGTGCGCCTGCGCCGAATAAGGCACCGGCCGGCAACGAAAAAAGGCATCCCCGAACGAGGATGCCTTTTTCTATTATTGTTTTACCGCTTGTTTTGCGCTGCGCAACGCCCCGATGAAATCCGGCCACCGGGCCCAGAGATTCTCAGTCCGCAACCACAATTCGCGCGCCTGTGCCGCCACGGAAGGCCGCTCGCTCTCGATGTCGCGCAAATAAGCGTCGTCGGCCGGATGCTCGGCGGCGGTGAACTCATCGAAAAAAGGAGCGAACCGGCTTCTGAAATGGCTCAACGCCCCCTCCGGAAGCTGTCCGTCGCGCCTGTGGGCAGACCACAAGAGCAACAACTCGCGGCTGGCGCTCTTATCCGGAACGTTATCGATCACCTCGTCGAACGACTCCGTTTCGTTCATGGCGAGGTAGTCGAATGCCAGCAATTCGCTGCCCTCCAGATGATCCTCGGGATCGAGGTCGAGCAACAACTCCAACAAAGCGGCCGACATTTCGAAGTCGTCGATCAAAAAATGATCGACGGCCGAAGCGTGGATCACCTCGAGGGCCGCCCGCGAATTGGGATGGCTCCATTCGAGGATCGTCTCCTCGTCCCCGGGAATCAAGTCGGCCAACCGCCGGAAAGCCTGATAACGGATCTCGCAAGCCTGCCGGACATCGCCGGCGACCTGCACCTCGCGGCTACGGGCCAATGCCCTGACGAAATTGAATTCGCCCTCGCCGATGAGCTCGAAAGTCTGATCGGGGGTGGGATTGAGAAAGGCTTTTTGCATGGCGACGAATATTGAATATTGAGACGACGACCTTGCTGTCGGAAAAGTGCGGCCGCCGTCTATGACCGTTTGGCTGCGAATATAGCAACAAAAGCGAGATTTTCGATAAAAATGTTGCGAGAAATATTTTTTTTTCGGATATTTGCACTCCGAATGAAGACCACCGAGTCTTCCGAAGGCCGAAATAGCTCAGCGGTAGAGCACTTCACTCGTAATGAAGGGGTCCCGAGTTCAAATCTCGGTT
>JAIDKM010000173.1 GCA_029051915.1 Alistipes sp.
GACTCGATGTCGAGGTGGTTGGTAGGCTCGTCCAAGAGGAAGATCGACGGCCGCCGCAAGAGCAGCTTGGCCAACTCAATGCGCATGCGCCAACCGCCCGAAAACTCGCTGGTGGCCCGTCCGAAGTCCTCGCGCTTGAACCCGAGGCCCAAAAGCGTCTTCTCGATGTCGGCGTCGCGCGTCTCGCCGCCGAGGATGTGGAAATGATCCTGCGCGTCGTTGAGCCGGTGCAGAAGCTGCTCGTACTCGGGACTTTCGAAGTCGGAGCGCTCGGCGATCTCCTGCGTCAACCGCCCGATCTCGGCCTCCAGGCGCAAGACCTCCTCGAAAGCCTTGGCCGTCTCGTCGACGAGCGTAGTGGTGTCGGCGACGCGCATGGTCTGCGGCAGATAACCGATCGAACACTCGCCGTTGACTGTAACGGCACCCGAAGTGGGCTGCTGCTCGCCGGTGATGATGCGCAAGAGCGTGGTTTTGCCTGCGCCGTTCTTACCCACGAGCCCGATGCGGTCCCTGGGATTGATGAGGAACGAGATATTGTCGAAAAGAGTCCAGCCGCCGTAGCTGACCGTGAGGTTGTCTAAGGAAATCATAGCACAAAGGTAGTGAATTCCGGCGACTTTCGCCCCATGTCCGGCCGGGAATTCAGGCTTCGAGCATCCGCACGATCTCGGCTTCGGGGTCGGCGGCGCCGAAAATGCTGCTGCCGGCGACCAACGCGTCGGCGCCGGCGGCGTACAACTCGCCGGCGTTGCGGGCCGAGATGCCGCCGTCGACCTCGATGAGGGTATTCAATCCCTGCTGGCGAGCCAAGGCCCGCAGATCGGCGATCTTCTGCAACGAATCGGGGATGAACGACTGCCCGCCGAAGCCGGGCTCGACGGACATGACCAAGACCATGTCGACCGACGGCAGAATACTGCGCAACACTTCGACCGGCGTGGCGGGCTTGACGGAGATGCCGACGCGGGCGCCGGCCCGGCGGATGAGGTCGATGCAGGCGGGGATGTCCCGGGCGGCCTCGTAATGGAACGTAACGATGTCGGCGCCGGCCTCGACGAACCGCCCGACGTACCGCTCGGGCTCGACGATCATCAGATGCACGTCGAGACACTTGTCCGACGCCCGGCGGATGGCCCTCAACACGGGAAAGCCGAACGAGATGTTGGGCACGAAAACGCCGTCCATGACGTCGATATGGATCCACTCGGCAGCGGAGCGGTCGACCATGCGGGTGTCGCGGTCGAGGTGGCCGAAGTCGGCCGAGAGCATCGAAGGAGCAACGATACGAGGCATAAAGCGGATTTTTTTACAAAAATAAGAAAAATAAGATCAATGTCGAAAGGTATCTTTTCACTTGTTAAAAGAATTTCGGCAACGCCCGACCGGCGAACGCGCGCGAAAGCCAATTAAATTTGCTATTTTTGTCGGAGCCGAATTTTAGGCGAAACCGACACCCTCAAGAATCGGTGCAACCTTGCCGGGGCGACGGAAAATAATTACTAATTTTGCGATATGGAGACCCTCATGATAGCAACGACCATCCTGCTGTTCACGCTGACGGCGGTGCTGGCATTCCTCTGCGAGACGAAGCGACGCGAGACGAAACGCCTGACGACGGAAAAGCTGACGGCCGAAGCGGCCCGCAACGAAGCCGAACGAGAACTGGCGGCCCTGCGAGCCCGCACGGAAGCGGAAATGGAAGCCCTGCGCCGACGCGACGCCGAAGAACGGGCGGCGGAGCGGGAACGCCGCGAAAAAGCGGAAGAGACCCTGCGACTGCAATTCCGCGACCTGGCGACGGAAGTACTGGGCGAACAGACGCAACGCTTCCGCCAGACGAGCCAAGAATCGCTCGACCTGCTGCTGAAACCCTTCCGGGACAACATGACGGAGTTCCGCAAACGAGTGGAAGAGATCTACACGACGCAGCCGACCCAACGCGGCGAACTGAAAAACGAACTGCAACGTCTGATGGAACTGAACCGCACGATCTCGACCGAAGCCCAGAACCTGACCAATGCCCTGAAAGGCAACTCGAAAGTACAAGGCGACTGGGGCGAGATGCTGCTGGAGACGATTCTTGACAACTCGGCGCTGCTCAAAGGCATCCACTACGAAACGCAACACAACCTGAAAGATGCCGAAGGCCGCAACCTGCGGCCCGACGTAGTGCTGCACCTGCCGGAACAAAAAGAGATCGTGATCGACTCGAAAGTCTCGCTGACGGCATTCGTGAACTACACGTCGGCGACGGACGAAGAAGAACGCCGCCGCCACATGGCGGCGCATGTGGCTTCGGTGCGTCAACACGTCGCGGAGCTGGGGCGCAAAGAATACCATAGGCTGCTGAACTCGCCGGACTTCGTCATCATGTTCGTACC
>JAIDKM010000174.1 GCA_029051915.1 Alistipes sp.
ACCTAGGACCCCATGATTAACAGTCATGTGCTCTAACCAACTGAGCTATTCAGGCATTCGAAGCCGGTTCGTAACCGTTTCGGAGTGCAAATATATAGCAAAATTTTATTCCCGCAAAATTATTGTGCGAATTTTTCGCAAAAAATGTACCTTTGCATATCCGATAACGAGTAGACCGATGGCTTCGAAAAAACATATCGTGCTCATAATCACCCTTCTGTGTTCGGCTTTTGCCGCGCAGGCGCAATTGTCGTTCGAGGCTCCGGCCTGGGACTTCGGTTCGATCCGGGAGAGCGACGGACGTGTGAGCCATACGTTTACGGGTGTCAACCGGGGGAGCGTTCCCGTGGTGATCGTCGACGTCGTAACTTCGTGCGGGTGTACGATTCCCGAGTTTTCGCGCAAACCCGTGTTGCCCGGCGATTCGGCGCGGATCACCGTTACATACGATCCGATGAACCGGCCGGGTGCCTTTTCCCGGGAGTTGGGCGTCTATACTTCCGAGCGGAAGAAAGCCGCTTCGCTCACGATCCGCGGCAGCGTCGTTCCCCGGGAAAAGAGCCTCGAGGAGCTCTATCCTGTCGATGCGGGTGGCGGCTTGCGGCTGGACGGTACGTTGTGCGCCTTTACCTATGTTTATCAGGGCGGACAGCGGCAGATGTCCCTCGGGTATGTAAATGCTTCCGACAAAGTTTTGCGGCTCGAACTTCGGCCCGAGCACGTCAGCGGACTGCTCTCGGTCGATTATCCTCGGCAGATCGGGCCCGGCGCGCAGGGCGAGATCAATTTCCGTTATGCGATTCCCGCCGGAACTCCCCGGTACGGGACGTTGCGCGATGCGTTGGCCGTTCGGGTCGACGGACGGGATAGCGGGACGGTGCTCGTGGCGCATGCCATCGGGGCCGACAATCCCGCTTCGGTCGACAAATCCGTCGCTCCGCAGGCCCGGCCGAGCGCTCTGATCGTCAAGTTCGGTTCCGTGAAGCGGTCGGCACCTCTCCAGCGCAGAAGTTTCACGTTTTCGAATACGGGTGCCGGCGATCTGATCGTCCGTGCCGTGGAGAACCAGGGGCGTGTCGCCGTAACGTTGAAGCCGGGGGATCGGATCGCTCCCGGCGGAGAGCGCACGGTCGAGTTGCTGCTCGATCCCGCCCGGCAGGAGTACGGCGTGTTGACCGACCAGTTGCTGCTCATCACTAACGATCCCGCGCGGCCCATGCGGCGTCTGCGCATTACCGCCATCATCGAAGATTAACCCAATTGATTGATATGTATCCCATTCTCGAAAAGCGATGCCTGGCCGAGGGCATCTGGCTTATGAAGATCCTCGCTCCGCGCGTGGCCGCTTCGGCTTTGCCCGGACAGTTCGTCATCGTGCGGGCCGACGAGCAGGGCGAGCGCGTTCCGCTCACCATCGCCGACTTCGACCCGGAGGCCGGCAGCGTAACGATCGTTACGCAGACGATCGGCGTCTCTACGCGCAAGATCTGTGCCTTGGAGGTCGGCCAGGCCCTTGCCGACTTCGCCGGGCCGCTGGGCCATCCGTCGGAGTTCGTCGGTCTGGCTCCCGAGGAGTTGCAGGGGCGGCGTTATATCTTCATCGGCGGCGGGGTCGGTACGGCTCCGGTCTATCCGCAGGTCAAGTGGCTCCACGAGCACGGCGTCGAGGCCGATGTCATCATCGGTGCCAAGAACAAGGAGATGTTGATCTATGCCGACGAGATGCGGGCCGTAGCCCGGAACCTCTATGTCGCCACCGACGACGGTTCCGAGGGTTTCAAGGGCCTCGTTACGCAGTTGCTCGAAAAGCTGATCGCCGAGGGCGGCCGCTACGACGAGTGCGTGGCCATCGGCCCGATGATCATGATGAAGTTCGTGGCGCTCACCACCCGTAAGTACGGCTTGAAGACTACCGTGTCGCTCAACGCGTTGATGGTCGACGGCACCGGCATGTGCGGCGCCTGCCGCGTCTCGGTCGGCGGACGTACACGCTTCACCTGCGTCGACGGCCCCGAGTTCGACGCCCACCAGGTCGACTTCGACGAGGCGATGCGCCGCCAGGGCATGTATCGTTCGCAGGAGCAGCGCGCCGCGGCCATCGCCGCCGAGCGGGCTGCGGGACATCAGTGTAAAATCGGATTGGACAAATAGTTATGGCAAATAGAATTCCCCGCGTCCCCGTGCGCGAACAGGATCCCGCACGCCGGGCGACCAATTTCGAGGAGGTCTGCTATGGCTACAACCTCGACGAGGCGACCCTCGAAGCGTCGCGTTGTCTGAATTGCAAGAATCCTCGTTGCGTCGCCGCCTGCCCCGTCGGCGTCAAGATTCCCGAGTTCATCGCGGCTCTCGGCCAGGGCGATCTGGCCGGCGCTGCCGCCGTCATCGCCCGCGACAGTTCGTTGCCGTCGATTTGCGGCCGCGTCTGCCCGCAGGAGACCCAGTGCGAGGGTTCGTGCGTGCTGGGCATCAAGGGCGAAGCGGTTGCCATCGGTAAGTTGGAGCGTTTCGTCGGCGATTGGAAGCTCTCGCAGGAGCCCGCCGCTGCGCAGACCACGCCTCGTAACGGTCGTCGGGTCGCCATCGTCGGCAGCGGCCCGGCCGGGTTGGCTTGCGCAAGCGATTTGGCCAAGATGGGCTACGGGGTGAAGATCTTCGAGGCCTTGCATAAGGTCGGCGGCGTGCTCGTCTACGGTATTCCCGAGTTCCGCCTTCCGAAGGAGAGGATCGTGGCTCGGGAGATCGACGAGGTGCGGCGCCTGGGCGTCGAGATCGAGACCGACGTGATCGTGGGGCGTACCGTTACGATCGATTCGTTGCTCGACCAGGAGGGCTTCGACGCCGTCTTCATCGGCTCGGGCGCCGGCTTGCCCCGTTTCATGGGTATCCCCGGCGAGAATCTCAACGGCGTGGTCTCGGCCAACGAGTTCCTCACGCGCGCCAACCTCATGCGGGCTTACGACGAGGAGTACGATACGCCGATCTACGTCGGCAAGCGCGTCGTGGTCGTGGGCGGCGGTAACGTCGCGATGGATGCCGTGCGTACGGCCCGCCGGCTGGGCGCCGAGGCGACGATCGTCTATCGGCGCAGCGAGAAGGAGCTTCCCGCGCGTGCCGAAGAGGTGCATCATGCCAAAGAGGAGGGCATCCGCTTCCGAATGTTGACCAATCCCGTCGAGGTGCTCGGCACCGAGGAGGGGTGGGTGCGCGGCGTACGCTGCGTCGAAATGGAGCTGGGCGAGCCCGATGCGAGCGGCCGCCGCTCGCCCGTGGAGAAGCCCGGTTCGGAGTTTGAGGTGGAGTGCGACGTGGCGATCATGGCGCTGGGTACTTCGCCTAATCCGTTGATCGCCGCAACGACCGCGGGCCTGGAGACCGACCGCCGCGGTTGCATCACGGCCGATGCGTCGGGCGCCACGACCCGCGAGGGCGTTTTCGCCGGCGGCGATGCCGTTACGGGTGCCGCAACCGTCATCCTCGCAATGGGCGCCGGCCGTACCGCCGCCCGGGCGATCGACGAATACATCCGGGGGAAATTCATAATCCACCATTGAAATATTTCCCTTATAGAAAAAAGGCCGGGCATTGCTTCGAAAGCAATGCCCGGCCTTTTTCGGTATCGGTAATTATGAGTTGCGAATCGCCAGCATCGCTTCCACCTTGTCGGCGATCATCTGCGGCGTAACGGCTCGCAAGCAGCGGTAGTCGCCGTAACGGCAGAGTTTGGCTCCGAAGACCGAGCAGGGACGGCAAGGCAGATCGGCTTGCAGGACATCGGTCGGGTCGCAGCCCCAGCCCAGGAAACCCAGTCCCGGGTGCGTCGCACCCCATACCGAAACCACGGGCGTCGCCACGAGCGATGCCAGGTGCATGACCAGCGAGTCCATCGAGACCACGCAGTCCAGGTTGGCGATCAGATCCATCTCTTCCGCCAGTCCGATTTTTCCGTAGAGGGCCGTTACGTTGGGATAGGTGCGTTCCATTTCGGCGGCGAATGCCGCTTCGGCCTTGCCTCCGCTGTGGATGAAAAGCCGTTCGCAGCGGGGCGACAGCAGCCTCACCGCTTCACGGCTCAGGTCTTCGGGGTAGGTCTTGCCTTGCTGGGCCGAGAAGGGCGCGAATCCCACCCAGCGTTCTTCCGTCGGGCGGGGCCCCAGCGGATTGGGGCGCTCGGCGTGCAGGGCCGGCGCCGGGTCGTCGAATACGAATCCCAGGCGTCTGAAGACATCGCAGTAGCGCAGCACGGTATGCCGCAGGGGCGCCGCCGTGGCTCCGCCTTGCCGGATGAAGCGGCGTTTCTGGGCGTGTTCCTTGTCGATGTGGGCGATCCGCGCACCGTGCAGCCGCATCAGGTTGCGGAACGTCGCCGAGCGCATGACTCCGTGTACGTCGGCTACGGCGTCGATGCCCAGCCGGTGGGCTTCGCAGGCAAGCCGGAGCATGCCCCACAGGGAGTGGTGGCGTCCTTTGGTGTCCGCCTCCAGAAAGTCTACGCCGAGTCCTTCGAAAAAGGGATGGAAAAGTTTGGGTGTCGCTACCGTGATCCGCAGGTCGGGATAAGCCCTGCGCAGGGCACGCAGGGCATGCGGCAGCATGGCCACGTCGCCCATCGCCGAGGTGCGCATCACCAGCAGATGGCGCGGAAGCGGTCTATTTTTTGCCATAGAGCACCGGGTTGAGCGCCGGGTCGTTGTACATCTTCATCTGCTTGTAGGTCTTCATGTACTTGCGACCCGCTTCGATCTCCTCGATCAGTTCTTCGATGGCTTGCGAGAGGTCGGCCCGCTGGGTCAGCAGCACCTCCAGCTTCTGCCGGCAGGCGGCACGGTGGGCGTCGTCGACGTCGCTGCGGCGGGTCTCCTGTTCCATGTGGTAGATCTTCAGCGCCAGAATCGACAGCCGGTCGACGGCCCATGCCGGGGTCTCGGTGTTGAGCCGGGCGTCGGGCGTCGGAACGACTTCCTTGTATTTGTCCATCAGGTAGGAATCGACGTATTCCACCATGTCCTGTCGCGTAA
>JAIDKM010000175.1 GCA_029051915.1 Alistipes sp.
CTCTATGTGAATGCGGTGGCCGACGGCTACGATCTGGTCGACGCCGGGCCCGACGAAGAACTGCGCGAACGGCTGGAAAACATGACGGCCGAAGAGTTGGTGCGGCTGCTGCGGGAGAAAACCGGGGAAGTTCCCGAATTTCTTGATGTCAATAACAAAAAACGGCTGGTACGGGCCTGCGAAGTAGCTCTTTCGGGCCGAGATCTTTCCGAGACCCGGGCCTGCCGTCCCCGATACGACGTGCTGAAGATCGGCGTTACGTGGGAGCGTTCCTTGCTGCGGCAGCGGATCGCCGAGCGGCTGCGCATCCGGCTGGAACAGGGGATGATCGACGAAGTGCGGCAGGGACTCGCAGCCGGAGTATCTTACGATGCGTTCCATAATCTTGGACTCGAATACCGTTTCATCGCCCGCTATCTGAACGACGAATTCGACAGCTACGAGGAGTTCGTCGAGAAACTCGGGATCGCCATCGGGCAGTTCGCCAAGCGGCAGATGACCTGGTTCCGCAAGGATGCTTCGATCCGCTGGCTCGACATGCACGGCGATCCGGTCGGCGAGGCTTCGCGACTGATCGATGCCTTTCTTGCAAAATAAATGCGCTTGGTTTGGATTCTGAGAACCGAATTCCCTATCTTTGCAGCCCTATGGAACAGATCGAAACTACACAACCCGTCGGACGGGTTCCCTACGACGTGATCGTCGTCGGGGCCGGAGCGGCCGGTATGATGGCCGCAGGTACGGCGGCCCGCAGCGGCAAACGGGTGCTGCTGCTCGAAAAGATGGAGAAGTCGGGCCGCAAGGTGCGCATCACGGGTAAGGGGCGCTGCAATCTTACCAATGCCCGCCCGGCCGAGGAATTCGCCGGGCAGATCCGTACCAATGCCGAATTTTTCGCTCCGGCATTCGCCGAATTCAACAACCGGGCGACGATCCGCTTTTTCGAGCGGCAGGGAGTGAAGCTGGAGATCGAACGCGGCGACCGGGTCTTTCCGAAGAGCGGCAAGGCGTGGGATGTGGCCAACGCCCTCCTCGATTATTGCGTCGACAACGGTGTGAAGATCGTCTACAATACCCGCGTTACCGGGATCATGACGCTCGGCGACCGGGTGTTCGGCGTGCGCTACGTGAACAAACGGGGCTTCGAGCGCAAGGAGGAGTGCGACCGGGTGATCCTGACGACGGGCGGCGTCTCCTATCCTGCGACTGGTTCGACGGGCGACGGATATGCTTTCGCCGCCGATCTGGGACATACCGTCGAACCGCTGCGGCCGTCGCTGACGCCGCTCGTTTCGTCGCATCCGCAGATGAAATATATGTCCGGGTTGTTGCTGCGCAATGTCCGGGCTGAACTATATATCGATAATGAACCTGTCCGCGAAGAGTTCGGCGAGATCGGTTTCTCGGAGCGCGGTATCGAGGGCGCCGTGGCGCTGCGCATGAGCCGCGATGCCGTGGATGCCCTGATCGACCGCCGCCGCGTGAAGATCGTCCTCGATCTGAAGCCTGCGCTTACCGACGAACAGCTGCGCGACCGCATTGCCCGGGAGCGAGCCGAGATGGCCCCCACGGAGTTCTTCGGCGAGCTGCTGCGCAAGCTGGTACCCAAAGCGCTGGTCATGCCGCTGGCACAGGAACTGGATATTCATTCGAAGAACTATGTTTCGAAACTGACCGATTCCCAGATCGACCGACTGATCCGTACGCTCAAGGGGCTGACTCTCCCTATTACGGATTATGCGCCTTTCGAGTTCGCCGTTACCACGGCCGGCGGCGTGCGCTGCGACGAAGTGAATCCCTACACGATGGAGTCGCTGAAGGTGCGGGGGCTCTATCTGGCCGGCGAGGTGCTCGACCTCGATGCCAATACGGGCGGTTACACCCTTCAGATCGCCTTTTCGACGGGCCGGCTGGCCGGTATGCTGAAAAAATAGCGGGCTGATGAAGAACTTGCGGCATCGTTTCGGAGCGGGTTTCGCGGAGCGGTTCGCTGCCGTGAAGATCCGTTTTGTGCGTGCGCGTTATTTCCGCGGGCATGGCGTTCATTCGCCGTTCGTCTATGGACTGGTGCGCGAAGTATTCATGCGGTCGGAACTTCTGCCGGGCGACCGGGCCTTGTTCCGGGCTTTGTCGGAGATCGGCATGCCCGAACGGCGGGTCGTGCAACTGCAGAATCTGGCGATTCATGCCGGCTATGGAACGTTTGGCCTGAATCGTGCGGAGGGTGCTTTCTGCATCGCTACGCGTGAGGTTTCCGGCGCCGACCTTTTGGCATTGGTGCAGCGGGCGGCCGAAATGGGTGCCGCCGTTGCCGTGCTCGACCCTTACGGCAGCCGCGAGCGACAGATGCTGTGTCGGCGGATCGTGTCCATGCACTGTTCCACGTCGGTGGATAACCGGGCCTACCTGCTGCTTTTCAACAACCATTTGCCCAAGCAACATTTTGTACTGTAAGATGAAAGTATATACCAGAACAGGAGACAAAGGAACGACTTCGCTGATCGGCGGCGAGCGTGTTTTCAAGACCGACAGCCGGGTCGAGGCCTACGGGTCGGTCGATGAACTGGCATCGTTCGTGGCGCTGCTGGCGGATCACCTGCGCGACGATGTCGGGCTGAAAGAGATCTGCGGTGAGCTGACGCGGATTCTTTCGCGGCTCATGTCGGTCGAAGCTC
>JAIDKM010000176.1 GCA_029051915.1 Alistipes sp.
CTCCACGGCCTGCTGCTGCGAAATCAGCACGTAGATCCAGCTGTAAAGAATCGAGACCACCACAGCGAACGAGCATTTGAGCAGCAGCACGTAGTCGAGCATGCGCGGAGCCATGAAATTGAAAAGCAGCCGCCCGCTCTTCCAGTCGGTAACCGGAGCCAAAAAATAGAGCCCGACCGCCGCAGCCACGCCCCAGCAGCAGCGCACAATGAAACGCCGCCGCGAATAATGGTATCGCACAGGGGTAAGAATCGACAGCAGGATGAATGAAATCAGCAGGTAATAGAGCAGTTGCAGGGAGAGCAGCACGCTTTCGGCCGGTCGTTTGAAAAGCGACCCGTAGTCGAACTCTTCTCCGTTGCGCCGCACCACCTTGCGCATCTGAGGATGCGCTCCCTCGGCTGTCGGCTGCGACAAGGAGACCGTCAGCGTATCGCCGTCGGCAAGTTCCAGGCGCCGGATGCGTTGCATGGTTACATAGACGCTGTCGCCATTCTCGCCAAGCAGATAGCCGTGGCCGTCGGGCGTGATGCTGAGGATGCCTTCGCTCCGCGGCTCGGACTTGTGCAGCTCCTCCTCGGGCGGCGGCGGGGGAGTATCGCTCCTCGGATCGACCAGCAAGAGCAGCAGGTAGGAGAAGTTGACCACCAGGCTGACCGCCACGGCGACCAGCAGGTTCAGCAGTACGTAGGAATATTTGGACAGCCGTTTTTTCATCGGACTCCGTGCTTATTCTTCCTCCTTGTACCACGAGGCGTAGAGCATGTAGTCGTGCGCCGTGCGGCGGATGATCTCGTCGCGCTGTTCGGGCGTTACTTCCCGGATCTTCTTGGCCGGAACACCGGCATAGAGCGAATCGGGCTCCAGCTGTGCATTGGAAAGGACGAGCGCCCCGGCCGCAATGATGCAGCCCGAAGGTATCACAGCGTTGTCCAGCAGGATGGATCCCATGCCGATCAGGCAGTTGTCGCCGATGCGGGCGCCATGAACCACGGCGTTGTGGCCGATCGAAACGTCGTTGCCGATGATGGTCTGCGAGGGGTGTTTCGCTCCGTCGTAGATGGTGTGGAGCACCACTCCGTCCTGAATGTTGGTGCGGTCGCCGATGACGATCTTGTTCACGTCGCCGCGCAATACGGCGTTGTACCAGATCGAGCAGTCGCGACCGATCGTAACGTCGCCCAGCAGCACGGCCGTTTCGGCCAGAAAGGTGTTTTCTCCCACTACGGGTTCATGCCCGCGGATCTTGCGAATCAAAGCCATAGACTATTCTTCCTTTTTGGCCTCCTGCCACAACTCCTCCATGCGGTCGAGCGAAAGCTCATGCAGCGTATGGCCTTGCGCGGCGGCCTCTTCTTCCATATGGTTGAACCGGCGGATGAACTTCTTGTTGGTGCGTTCGAGCGCCGATTCGGGGTCGACGCCGTAAAGCCGGCAGGCGTTGACCAGCGCAAAGAGCAGGTCGCCGAATTCCGCCTCCAGATCGGCCTGCGCTCCCGACTTCATTTCGGCTTCGACTTCGCCGATCTCCTCGCGTACCTTCTCCCACACATCTTCGCGCCGCTGCCAGTCGAAGCCCGTCGCCGCCGCCTTCTCGCCGACACGATAGGCTTTGACCATCGCCGGAAGCGATCGCGGAACGCCGCCCAACGTGCCGCTCTTGCGGTTCTTCTTGCGCAGTTTGAGGGCTTCCCAGTTCTCCTTGACTTCGTCGGGCGTGTTGGCATGGATGTCGCCGTAGACGTGCGGATGACGATAGATCAGTTTGTCGCACAAGGCGTTGGCCACATCAGCATAGTCGAATGCTCCGGCCTCCTCGCCCAGCTTCGAGTAGAAGACCACATGCAGCAGCAGGTCGCCCAACTCTTCCCGGATTCCCTCCATGTTGTGATCGGTAATGGCATCGGCCAGCTCGTAGGTCTCCTCGATGGTGTTGCTGCGCAGCGAGTCGAACGTCTGCTCGCGATCCCACGGACATTCGCGCCGCAGGGTGTTCATCACCTCCAGAAGGCGCGCCGTGGCCGCCAAACGTTTATCTTCGTTCATAAATAACGTATTAAGTCGGAGACAAAGGTAGCAAATCGGGCGAAAAAAAGTATCTTTGTAAAAACAATTTTTTCCGATCCGATGACACCGCGACTCCTCGCCGCTCTGCTGTTCCTTACCGCATCGGCCGCCGCACAACCCGCCCCGGGGCACCTGACGCCCGGCTGCGGAACGTTCGTATTCACGCCTGCCACGACCATCGCGGCCGACGACCCTCTGCTTCCGCTGGCCGAATATGCCGCAGAATACTTGGGGTGCAAGGCAGAGCACTCCCGAAGCGGCGCCTCTTCCGTCGTGCTGACCCTCGAACCGGGCAAACCCTCGGAAGCCTACCGGCTGGAGATCACGCCGGAATACGTCCGCATCGGCGCAACAAGCTACGGAGGCGTGTTCAACGGCTTGCAGGAGTTTTTCCGACTGCTGCCGCCCGAAATCTATGCCCGACAGGGCATCGCCCCCGGAACGACCGTCGCCTGCGGACGGATCGAGGACGCCCCGCGTTATCCCTACCGCGGCATGATGCTCGACGTAACGCGTACGTGGATCGACGGCGTGAAAGTCAAACGTTACATCGACCTGCTGTCCTATCATTGTATCAATAAGTTGCACCTGCATCTGGCCGACGACGAGGGGTGGCGCATCGAGATCGAATCGCACCCCGAACTGGCGCGGATCGGCGGCTTCCGCGGCGGCGATTCGCCCGTGGTCGCGGTTTACGGCAAGTGGTCGGAGAAGTACGGCGGTTACTACACGCAGGAGGAGATGCGCAGTCTGATCGACTACGCGGCACGGCGCAACATCGAAATCATCCCTGAAATCGATCTGCCGGGCCACAGCCGCTGCATCGGTTCGCTACATCCCGAAATCCTCTGCAATCATCCGGCCGATACCGTCGCGACGGCCGGCACGGACTACCGGTCGGCATGGTGCGTGGCCCGCGAGGAGAATTACGCGCTCCTGGAGGACATCTTGGACGAAATCTGCGCCCTCTTTCCGTCGGAGTATATCCACATCGGCGGCGACGAGGTGGAAGTGTCGCAATGGCGGAAATGCCCCGACTGCCGGGCCTTGATGCGCCGGCTGGGGATCGACGATCCGCACCGGTTGCAGGATCATTTCATGAACCGGTTGACAGCGATGCTGACCGCCCGCGGCAAGCGTCCGGCGGTGTGGGACGAGGCGGTGGCCAGCGGGAAATTCACCCGCGCCAGCCGCGTGCACGGCTGGCAAAGCATAAAGAGCTGCCAGGAAGCGACGAAGAACGGCTATCGCACGGTCGTGATGCCGAGCCAGTGGTTCTACTTCGACATGCGCCAGTCGCTCCACGAGGAGGGCCACAGTTGGGCGGCGATCTTCGATGCCCGCAAGACTTTCGGATTCGACCCCGCCGCAGAGGGGTTCTCCGAGCAGCAGATGCGGCATATCG
>JAIDKM010000177.1 GCA_029051915.1 Alistipes sp.
TCCGTAGGGGCCGCCGATGCCCATGACCAGCCGCCGGATTCCGCTGTTCATGCGTTTCTGCACCCAGTAGGCGAACTCTACGGAGCGCATTTCGTCGCCCCGCTCGTCCAGCAGTGCCACGAAATCGCCGTCGGAGAGCTGGCGCAGGATCGCAGCGCCTTCGGCCGTAGACTGCTGCCGTGCCGTGAGTTTGCGGGTACTCCTCACGTCGGGCAGCACCGTGATCGAGAATTTGCAATAGAAGTTGACGCGCCGGGCATACATCTCCACCAGCGCGGCCACCTCTTTGGAGTCGGTTTTGCCTATGACGATCAGTTCCAGGGTCATTTTCAGAGGTCGTTGTTCCATTCGCCGTCGGCATCCACGCAGATCACCGCGCGCGACGGATCGACCTCCTTGAGCCACTGGTAAGCCTTGTACATGCAGTAGCCGTTGCCCGCTTCGCCGCCCAGGGCGTAGGCTGCGATGCAGGTGTGGTTGCGCGAGCGGTAGTACATCGCCCGGACACGTTCGAGGTATTCGTCCAGCTGTGCCGGATCGTTCGAGGGCGTGCCGCCGATGCGGCGGTTGTCGCGCTGCTCGGGGGCATGGATATTGGCCCGGTCGACGACGTAGAGGCCCAGTTCGTCGCAGAGGTCGTAGAACCAGTCGGGCTGCGGGTAGTCGGGTGCCACGGTGTTGTAGCCTTGCTTGCGCAGGGCCTGCAGTCGGGCGGAGGTCTCCTTGGTGTCGGCAGCGGCATTGTAGCGCACGGCGTTGAGCCGGATGGGTTTCCCGAAGCGTGTGAGCACCCCGTCGACCAGCTCCGTCTTGCCGAAGCCGATCCGCAGTGGCATGTATTCCTTGTAGGTGCCGTCGCGGCGCGTGAAGAGCATCACTTTGTAGAGCGGCGGGTTCTTGCCCGAAGGCTCCCACTTGTTTTCGTAGGCGTGGTAGATGAAGGGCGTAAAGCGCACCGTGTCGGTCGATCGGCCGGGGATCGTAACTTCCCGGATGTTGAAGTCGAGCAGCTTGCCCTGCGGCGAATAGATGTCGTAGCCCACTTCCACCGGTTCGTCGTAGTTGAACATGTTCTGGGCCACGATCCGCAGATCCAGCATGGCGAAGTCGCGCCCCAGCGTGTCGGGAACCAGCGCGATTTCGAAGTCGCGGATCGACCGCTTGTTCTGGTAGTAGAGATAGCTGTTTGCGAAGTCGCTGCGACGGTCGGGGGCCGTCGCGTCGAGCCGTCCGCGGCCGTCGAGCATGCGGAGGCTGAAGTCGTTGGCGCCCTGGCGGATGTAGGGCGTGATGTCGAACTCGGCCGGTGTCAGCGCGTCGCCGACTTCGGCTACGTCGCGGTCGTTGATCCGGAGCGCATAGGCCTTTCCGGGATTTTCGATGTGGAGGTAGACGCAGCCGTCCGTCCATACATAGGGAATCTCGATCTGCTGCGTCAGCACGGCCTGACGTGCCCCTTCGGTCGCCGTCGCTGCGGGCCGGAAGTCGATGGTGCGGCCCGAGGCGGCTCGTTCGCGCGCTTCGGCGTGGTGGCGCATGTCGTAAGGTACGGCCTCCGTGCGTCCGATGCGTCCGCCCGGCTGCGCCGAAGCGCCCACCGCTCCCAGAAGCGCTCCCCAGAGCAATATCGTTCGTTTCATGATCGATCGGTTTAAGCTGGACAAAGGTACTTTTTTTTTGCCAAATCGCAAATAACAGCTATCTTTGTCAATTCGGAAAGAACGAATGAATATCGAAAAAAATATCGTCATGAAAACGCAGAGAATCGCAGAAATTCTGAAGTCGGGCGTCGTGGACGCCGACATTGTCGTCAAAGGTTGGGTGCGCACCAAGCGCGGCAACAAGAACGTCGCGTTCATCGCCCTGAACGACGGGTCGTGCGTGGCGAACATCCAGGTTGTCGTCGACCTTTCCAAAATCGCCGAGGAGGAGCTCAAGCCCGTTACTACGGGTGCCTGCATCCGCGTCGACGGCCGGCTGGTCGCGTCGCCCGGATCGGGTCAGGGCGTCGAGGTGCAGGCTTCGCGCATCGAGCTTTACGGCACGGCCGATCCCGAGAGCTATCCCTTGCAGAAGAAAGGCCATTCGCTCGAGTTCCTTCGCGACATCGCCTACCTGCGGCCCCGCACCAATACGTTCGGCGCGGTGCTGCGCATCCGCCATGCGATGGCTTATGCGATCCACGAATATTTCAACAAGAACGGCTTTTATTACTTCCATACCCCCATCATCACCGCATCGGACTGCGAGGGTGCCGGTGCCATGTTCCAGGTAACGACGCTCGACATGGAGAACCCGCCTCGTACCGAGGAGGGCAAGGTCGACTATGCGCAGGATTTCTTCGGCCGTGCCTGCAACCTCACCGTCTCGGGACAGCTCGAGGGCGAGCTGGGCGCGCTGGCCCTGGGCCGCATCTATACGTTCGGACCTACGTTCCGTGCCGAGAACTCCAACACGCCGCGCCATGCCTCGGAGTTCTGGATGATCGAGCCCGAGGCGGCGTTCTACGAGCTGGAGGACAACATGGAACTCGCCGAGGACTTCCTCAAATACTTGATCCGTTACGCGCTGGAGAACTGCCGCGAGGATCTCGAGTTCATGAACAAGATGTGGGATCAGGGACTTATCGAGCGGCTGGAGTCGGTGCTGGCGCACGATTTCCAGCGGCTGGAGTACACCGAGGCGATCGAAATCCTCAAGGCGTCGGGCCGCAAGTTCGAGTTCCCGTGCGAGTGGGGCTGCGACCTTCAGTCGGAGCACGAACGCTACCTCGTGGAGGAGCATTTCAAGCGCCCTGTGATCCTAATCAATTATCCCAAAGAGATCAAGGCCTTCTACATGAAACAGAACGACGACGGCAAGACCGTACGCGGTATGGACGTCTTGTTCCCCGGAATAGGCGAGATTAT
>JAIDKM010000178.1 GCA_029051915.1 Alistipes sp.
CGACGCGGGCTGGCGGAAGATGTTGACGTCGAAGACCAGATCGCCGCCCACGGCCCAGATCCTGCGCAGAATCATGCCCCCGCCCCCCAGATCGCGGAACTGCGCGTAATCGCCGCCCACGTTGAGCCGGATGCGCTTGAAATAGAGCACGGAAGAGATACCCCCCTCGGGATACCACACGGGAAACTGGTAGTCGAGCGACGTAGCCAGATAGTTGTTCGCGAGGATATCGGCCGAAGAGAAGCCCCGCGGAATCAGGCGGGTCGAACGATAACTTAACGGAGCGTAACCCGACGGGAACTTGTAACCGCCGATCGACGTCTGGTAGCTTGCGGCGACCTTCAGGGAGTGGTGCGGCGCGAAACCGGGCAAATAACACTGTCCGTAAGCCGAGACCAGATCGCTGAAATACCGATCCGAAGGGTTGAACGTATAACCGGCACTGAGCGAATAACCCCACCGAGGAGCGAAATCGCGATGCGCGAGCCGCACCTGATCGGCGAACCCGACGCTGAACGACAACTTGTGCAAACCCTCGTGGAAGCCGATATGCTCCAAGTTGGTGATGTTGTGATCCTTCCACTCGATGCGGCCCAGGTTGGCGACCATGCCGTTGGAATAGTTCCAACCGGCGGCGAGGGTCAGCTGCCGCGTATGATAACCGCACTGGAAATAGAGAGGCAGCGAAGCCGAGAGGCCGACGGAGTAGTATTTGTCGGGAGCGGGACGCTTCTGATACTCGTACTTGCCGGTCTCGGCATTATACTGTCCGAGCGAGTAGAAGACCTGGTTGCCGCCGTAGGTGGCGTCGAGGCCGAAGTGGACGCCCAAGCCGAAGTAACGGGCGCCCAGTCGCCAGATCGACCCCTCGCGGCGGTTCCAGCCGTAGGAAGCGAACGCCTCGGTATTCGAGAGGAGATTCTGCGAAATGAACGTGGCGCCCACGTTGATGTCGATGATATGCTCGTCGACGACCGTGAAAGGGTCGAATGCCACGGGCATCCAGCTATGGACGTTGACCAAGTTGGGCGCCTTGCGGTAACGCCGGGTACGGAACTCCTCCGACTGCCGCACCGAATCGGCCGCCGAAAAACGCACGGTATCGAGGTTGACGACCGGCCACCGCCGACGCGGCGGATTGACCAGATCGGTCGGCAGGCGAGCCGGAGCGACGGGAATCAAAGCGCTGTCGGTCAACGGCTGCGCCGCCACGCAATAACCCCGGCGGTCGTAGGTCGTGGCGAGCACCTCGCCCGCAGCGGCCGACGGATCGAACGACCCGTAGTGCGAAGCGGTGATCCGATACTCGCGGCGGGCCATCAGGTCGTAACAATGGATCTCGTCCTTGCCCGACGCGATGGAACCGAAATAGAGGCGGCCGTCCGAAGCCCGCAAATTCGAGAGGGTGATGTAAGCCCCCTCGGTCAGGGGATGCACCCCCTCGCAGTCGATGCGCCCGAGCCACATGCCGCTGTCGTCGGTCAAGAGCACGTACCACGCCACCGTAACCTCATCCCACGCCAAGCCGTGGATCTCCGAACGAAGCGGCGCGGCGAAGCGCTGCCGGCTGCCGTCGGACTGCGTTACCACGACCGAATAGGTGCCGTCGTAGTTGTATTCGACCCACCCCATTCCGTTGTCCGAAGGCGTAGGATAGAGCACGCGCCGCTCGCCCGCCACGCTCCGAGGACGCTCGTCGGCGAGATCCATGTAGCACAACTGCGAATTGACGCGCTGCTCGAAGAGCTTCGAACGCCGGTACTCCGTCCACCAGACGCGGCCGTCGGAACCGAGCGTCGGCCGCGTCGAGAGGCTGCCGACGTAGGCGACCGTCCGTTCGCGCCCCGTGGTGCGGTCGATCTCGACGAAACGGGTGGGACGATCGTAATCGGTCTTGACCGCCAGGACACGTCCGTCGGGCAGAGTCAACGGCCACCGGTAAGTAGTATAATTGTTCTCGGGTAGCTCGCAGAGAGGCTTGGCGGAGTCGGAGACGACGGGAAGCGAACTCCAAAAAGCGTGCAGGTCGTCGAACGTCTCGCGGAAGAGCTGCGGAGCGTCGGTCTGATAGAACTTGCGCAGGGCGACATGCGTGGTGGCGATCATGTAGGGGTTGCGCGACCCGAACCAAGCGACCTTGTCCCAGACGTTCTCGCCGTACTTATTGTAAGCGTAGGAACAGATCTGGTAGCCGAGCTCGTAGTGGTCGGGGACGTGCGTGAGGTAGGAACCGCAGAACCATTTGTCGATGTTGCGCCGGTCGCGGCCGATGTTGCTCATAGCCCGGAAAGCGAGCGAAAAGGAAGGCTGCAAGCCGCGGCCGAACGACGACATGGCGGTCTCGGACATGACGGCGTCGCCCTCCATCGCCCAGATCGGCATGCACAGCAGACCGATGGTAGACCCCTGCTGCCCCAGAAACCAACTCAACACGCGGATCACGCCCCGGTCGAGGTTGTTGTACTGCACGGCGTGGCGGTATTCGTGGGCCACCAACTGCTTGTACCACGGCATCGAATAACCCTCGATGGCCGGCGAAGTGAGGAACTCCACGCGCTTGGGCAGGTACATGACCAATCCGTTGGACTGGAAATTCTCGGGGTGCATGACGAAAGGAATCCGCATGGGCCCGTGGCGGAAGCCGAACGAGATGTCGGGCTGCACGGTGCGGATGAAGAACAACGTACGCTGCGCGATGTCGCAGACCGTATCGGGGTAGATCATCCTTACGTCGGGTGTACGGATCGTCGACCACTTGAGGTTGGCGGGGTCGGAACCCCACGTATAGTACTGCGCGCGAAGCTGCCGTGCTCCCAGCAGGAGGCACGCCGTCAAGAAGATGCGGGCGAGATTTTTCAAGATCAGCTGCCGGCTTTTTTGCAACGGTAACCGCTGCGGGTGAGCATGTCGACCACGCGGTCGCGGTGGTCGCCCTGGATGATGATTTCGCCCTCTTTGGCCGCGCCGCCCACGCCGCACCGGGTTTTGAGCATGCGGGCCAGCGCCTGCAAATCGTCGTCGCGGCCCACGAAACCCCGCACGAGCGTCGCGACCTTGCCGCCCCGGTGCCGGCGGTCGAGCCACACGCGCAGATCCTGCTGCGCCGGAGCGAGCGTCGCGGGCTCCTCGTCCCGGAGAGTCTCGTACTTGAAGTCGGGATCGGTCGAGTAGACCATCCCGAGCCGCGATTTCCAATCGTTATCCGCCATGATTTATCCGAAAAGTAGAAATAAAACGTCGAAACGTCGCCGATATTTTGTGCAAAAATACGAAAATATTTATCTTCGTAAACGATGAACGCCAAGAA
>JAIDKM010000179.1 GCA_029051915.1 Alistipes sp.
GTTTTGATGCTTCTTGATAGGACAAAAAAGTGGATACCCAATGCCGACCGACCCTGGGGCCGTCCGGCGAAAGTGGAAATAAAATTTTTTACAAATAATTAATTGGTTGATTTTCAGCGATCATTTCCGATCGATGCTTTTAAAAAGAGTGGAAAATACGGAGGTTTTCGCCCGCTTTTCGGCCTGCTTTGCAGGGGAAATTCCCTTGATCGGCTTGGTTACAGATGTTCGATTCCGCGACGATAGACCGTAAGTTCTTCTTCGCTGAAACAGGCCAGCGCTTCGTCCAGTTCGCGGAGCATGCGTGCCCGATCTTCGGGCATGCGGCCCAGCAGCGGCACGGCGTTCGAGACGGTGTGCCCCATGATGGTCGTCGGGATCGTCAGCCGGGCAAGGAATGTGCGCAGCTCTTCGAGACGTTCGCGTTCGCCGGCTTCCAGGAAACGGCCGGCCGCTGCTTCGGCGGCCAGCGGTGCTTCGGGAAAAAGCGTCAGCGAGACGATCCCTATTATATAGGGGTGCAGTTCGTTGTAGAGCGCTGCCGTGGCTCGCGCCGCCCGTTGGCCGTTGCCGCTCCCCGCCAGTCCGGTCATGTAAGTAAAATAGTATTCGATGCCCGCCGCATCGAGCCGGCGGCATTGTTCCAGCATATCGGCCGCCGTGCAGCCTTTGTTCATGAAGGCCAGCGAGGAGTCGTCGCCCGTTTCGGTGCCGATCGTCAGGCCCGTGATGCCGCGGGCCCGTAGCTCGCGCAGTTCTTCGTCGTTTTTTGCCGCAATGTCGGTAATGCGGGCGAACATTCCGATCGTCCGGACTTTGGGCAGGAAGTCGCGGATGCGGTCTGCCAGCCGGACAAGGCGGTTGCAGCTCAGCACGAATGGATTGGCACCCACCAGAAAGACGCGGCGCGCCCGCGGTTGGTGGCGGGCGATCAGACGCAGGTCGGCTTCGATCTCTTCGATGGGCGAGAGGCGGAATCGCAGATCGCCGTAAAGCGTGCAGAATTTGCAGGCGTGGTGCGTGCATCCGACCGTGGTTTGCAGCAGGACGGAGTGGGCTTCGTAGGGCGGCCGCCAGACGGTGCCGGTGAAGTGTTGTTGTTCGGAATCGGTCATTTTTTTTCGTATTTTTACATCCGAAAGATAGACCGCTTTTCGGATCCGAACAAGAACGGATTTGAGCGTTAGGAGCTTACGCCGACATCAGTTTCGTTGTTCCCGAGTCGGTTGCAAGGATGAAAAAAATGACGCAAATTCCGCCTCTCTCGCCTGCCTGCGCAATGATCGAACGCTGCGGCAAT
>JAIDKM010000018.1 GCA_029051915.1 Alistipes sp.
GCAGAACCTCGGCCTTGATGAACATGGCATCGGCCAGACGGAAGAAGCAGACGTCGTCGCCGTAAGTACCCTTGTCGCCGGGAACGACCTCGTACTTCTGGAACCGGGCACCCTCCATGTCATAAGCTCCGGGGCTGCTGATGGAGTGAACCTCGACGTAGTAATAAAGCGGGAAATCACCGGCGTGGTGGCCCCGGGCGACATGCTGCGGCAACTTGGCCTCCTCCTCGGTCAAAGCCTCGGGATCGCCGGAAGACTTGCGGTTGCTGTCGGCCATGTAGATCGGCTCGTCGCTCTGGTAGTAATACTGCTGACCGATCGCCCAAGTTTCATGCAGACGCTTGTCGTCCGGATCGTACGACTTGATGAACTGAGGCACGGCGCACGAACCGTTCCACGGAGTACCGTTGTAACCATAAGCCTTGCCGCCGTTACCGACGAAGCACTTGTTGACGAGATAACAATGCGAAGCCTGCACATCGTCCTCGGGAATGGCGAAGATCACCTCGGGAGACGTGGAAATATCGTAACGCGAATTATCGAGGTAATTGGGAGCCAACGAATACCCGCCCTCGGTACAAACGAGCTCGGCGTAGTCGTAAGCCTTCTTATACCATTTGTTATCGTTCTGCCCGTTGGTCTGGAACCACTCGCTGTCGGGATTGCGCGTCTCGGCGGCGACCAACTGGCTACCCATCTCGAAGCCTTCGAGCCATGCGTCGTGGTTGAGATAGACCTTGGCGGCGACCATTGCGGCCACGTACTTGTTCATCTGACCGTATTTCTTGGTGGTGGACAACTGAGGAATGACCTCCTCCAACTCCGAAGTGATGAAATCCCAGACATCCTCGGGAGCAGCCTGCACGGGCAGATAACCGCTCTCGGTAGCGACCTCCTTCTCCAAAGGAATATTGCGATAGAGGTCGAACAAGATGTAATAGAAGAGCGCACGCATGGCCCGGATCTCGGCAATGGCCTCGGGATTTTTCAAGATAATCTCGTTTTCGAGCAAGGTATTGGCCTTCGTGATAGCGTTATAGGCGTAATACCATTCCTGCCAAAGGTGCGGAATAGCGGCGTAAGGATCGTTCTGATGGAGATTGATATACTGAGCGCCCCAACCGCCGTAGGTGCGGTAAGGAGTCATCAGGCAGTCGCTGCTCTCCTCGCAGATGTCGAAATACCCCTCCCAAGCCCAATAGAGGAAGCGCAGCTGCACGTACAAACTACCGGTCATCGAAGCGATCTCGGCCTCGGTGCCCTGCAAGTTGTCGTTCGTGAGCTCCGAATAAACCGTCTCGTCGAGGTCGATGCAGGAACCCAGCAAAAGTGCCGAGCCGGCAAACACCGCCCAAAAGAAATGCTGTATCTTTTTCATAACGATTGCAATGATTAGAAGTTAAGTAAAAACCTGTTATTCACCGCCGAAGGTGATGTTCAGACCGACCGAGAACGTACGCAGCGTAGGATATTTCTGACGCCAGTCCATACCGAACGAATAGATGTCCGTCTGAGACAACTCGGGATCGAGACCCGAATAACCGGTGATGCAGAAGAGGTTTTCACCCGAAACGTAAGCCCGGATCTTCTCGATATACTTGACCTTCTTGGTATTGAAAGTATAACCGATGGTTGCGTTGTCGAGCTTCATGTAATCGCCATCCTCGAGGTAGTAGCTAACGGCGACGGGCTCCTGGCTCTGAGAGAGCAACGTAACGCCGTAAACGGGATCGGCTGCGCTCTTGTAACGGTTGAGACCCACGTTGAGGTTCTCGTAGAACATACGCTGGTTGTTGAAGATCTTATGGCCGAACTGTCCGCTGAAAGCCAACGTAACGTCGACGCCGAAGAAACGCACGGTATTGCTCCAACCCAAAGTAGCCTTCGGCAGCGGAGAACCCAGATACTGACGATACTTGGAATCGAAATCGCGCATGCCGGACTCGAACTTAACGGCCTCGCCCGTGGCGGGATCCTCGATCAACCACATACCCTGCTTAGGCCCGGAAGCGACGACTCCGACCGACTTGAGCATATAGAAATCGCCGATAGAACCGCCGATGAAAGTACGCTGAACGGGCATGGAAGTAGGCTCCTCGCACCAACCGCCGTCGAAGTAATCGGTAGTCTGGTAGAGGTTGTTGGACATGGAGAGCAACTTGTTCCGGTTATGGGCCACGGTGATGGTGGTAGTCCACTCGACCTTGCCGGTCTTGACGGGAGTACCGCCGATCATGATCTCGACGCCGCTGTTGCGCATCGAACCGACGTTGGCCGTAGTCGACCCGAAGAGGTTGGGCGGAACGGGCACGCTATACTCCCAAAGCATGTCGGTGGTTTTCTTGTTGTAATAATCGACGCTACCGAACAAACGTCCGTTGAAGAAGCTGAAGTCCAAACCGACGTTGATCTCGGAAGTCTTCTCCCACCGCAAATCGGGATTGGCGTTGGAAATGGGAGACAAGGCAGCCTGCCACTTGCCGTCGGGATCGACGTAATTGCCGTAAGAAGTATCGTAGTTATAACGCAGCAACGACATATAGGAT
>JAIDKM010000180.1 GCA_029051915.1 Alistipes sp.
GCTAATATCCCCGTAAAATAGTCGCTTCGTGGAGTTTTCCGACAGCAAGTGGTTCGCGATCGTCAATCCCGTGGCCGGCAGCGGCCGCGGGCTCGATCACTTTCCGCAGATCTCCAAGCATCTGCGCGACGCGCATATCCTCTGCGAGCCCGTCTTCACCGAGCATAAGTTCCACGCCACGGAGCTCACCGTTTCGGCCGTCCGCGAGGGTTATCGCCGCATCATCGTCGTGGGCGGCGACGGGACGTTGCACGAGGTCGTCAACGGGTTGTTCATCCAGCAGGAGGTGCGGCCCGACGAGGTGCTCGTCGCCGTCATCGCCGTGGGCACGGGCAACGACTGGGTGCGTACGTTCGGCATTTCCAACCGTTATCGCGATGCCGTCGAGGCCATCCGCGAGGGTTATTCCTTTTTGCAGGACGTCGGCGTCGTCTCCTACGAGGAGTCGCATTACCGGCAGAGCCGGTATATCGCCAACGTCGCCGGCGCAGGGTTCGACGCCCACATCATCCGCCGGTTGACGCACCTCAAAAAGAAGGGCAGCAAAAGTCGCTGGCGTTATACTTGGTGCCTGATCCGGTCGTTCTTCCGGTACAAGTCGACAGGCATGAAGGTGTGGGTCGACGGCAAGCTCGTCTACAACAATCTGTTGCTCTCGATCGCCATCGGCATCTGCAAGTACAACGGCGGCGGCATCCAGCAGTTGCCCGAGGCGGTCGCCGACGACGGCATGCTCGACTTGTCGCTTGTCCGGCCCATCCACTTCTGGCACGTGTTGTTCCGCTTCCGTTACCTCTTCAACGGCGGCATCTACCGCATCCGCCATATCTTGCAGGCGCGCGGCAGCCGCATCCGCATCGAGTCTTCGCCCGAGGTCTCGGTCGAGGCCGACGGCGAGTTGTTGGGCGAAACTCCGTTGGAGTTTTCGGTGCTTCATCGCGCGATCCGCATCGTCGTCGGGGCCGATTTCTATAAGCGGCACCGGGCCGACGCAGCCGGAGAGTGATTCATAAAAGACGGGCAGGAAAATCCTGCCCGTCTTTTTGTCTCCGGAGAAGACGCATCAGTCGACTTCGATCACGTCGATTTCCGTTATCGTCCAGTTGAACAGATCGTTGGCACACTGAGCTTCCATTCGGCGGATGCGCGAGTTGTCGGTCGTGTCGGCCAGTACAGCGTTGAAAAACTGGGTCATCGTCTGGTAGGCGCTGTTCACCTTGTAGGCGAAGCAGTTGTAGAACTGACGTTGTTGTTCATGGTCGAGTCCTGCCGGCAGTACGCCTTGCGATACCAGATAGGGATAGGGGTAGATGTGGCGCATGTTGCGGGCGTCGGCATTGAGTTCGTCGACGATCGCCGTTACGACCACCATGTCTACCGTGTCGTTCACGCCCGGCATGGCAATGAAGGTGGTGTAAACAGGGTAGGCCGTTTCCAGATCGTCGGCTACTTCGTCGGTGAAGATCGCGTATTCGTCATCGGTCAGATCGTCCAGATAGACCATCTGGCGATAGCTGCGCAGGGCTTCGCGCATGGCCTTGCGTTCTTCGTGCTTCCATTCGCGGCGCTGCGAGCAGCCGATGAATCCCATGGCCAGCAGAGCCAGCAGGGGCATGCAGAGGAGAATTTTTTTCATGGTGTACCTCGGTTTTTTGGTTTTACTCCCCGCCTCCAGCAATCCGTGTGCCAAATTCCCGTCCCGGAGTATCCGGAATGCTCTTTCCGGGCGGTTCCGGGGCGGGTCGTGCGATCCTTCGGACAATAATTTCGCTTTTGGGTTTTCTCATTTTCGTTTTTTCATTACCTTTGCCTCCGATATTTCGAAGGGGTGCCTTACTGTCAGGCTGAGATTATACCCATAGAACCGGAGACGGGTAATGCCGAGACCGGGAATAAGCGTAAATCAATACACATACCCCTTTTCTGTTCTTCAACTTTTTAAAAGTTTTCAACATGAAAAGGTATCTGC
>JAIDKM010000181.1 GCA_029051915.1 Alistipes sp.
AAAATTTTCAACTAAAATACGCATTCGACGCATCGGCCGGTTTTCCGTCATTCCGAGAAGTCCGTACTGCGCCGCAGACTTTCGGCCCGACGAAGCTACTGTTATTTTCATAACAATTTATTGCCGCATTTGCCATTTATTTTATATCTTTGGCTGCGCCTTAGGTACTTTCGCCTCAACAAAACCCGAACGAATCTGGTTTTGTATGCGGCTTATTCGTACCTTTGACCGCTTGTTTTTGCGAACACTTACTAATCTCTAATAAATTATGGCAAATACCAACCATGAAAAGCTGTTCGCCGAATTCCCGCCGGTTACGACCGAGCAATGGGAAGAGGTGATCGCAGCCGACCTGAAAGGTGCTGACTACGAGCGCAAACTGGTATGGCGCACGGGCGAAGGTTTCAACGTCCGGCCGTACTATCGTGCCGAAAACCTCGAAGGGCTTCGCTTTCTGGGATCGCAGGCGGGCGAATTCCCCTACGTGCGCGGTACGCATGCGCACAACCGCTGGCGCATCCACCAGACCATCACGGTCGCAGATCCTGCTGCGGCCAACGCCGAAGCACTCCAACTGCTCGGCTCGGGCGTAGACTCGCTCGGATTCCACATCGCCGACGCCGACTTCTCGGCGGCCGACCTGGATGTGCTGCTGCGCAAAATCCATCTGCCGGCCGTCGATCTGGTATTCTGCGGCGAAAAGATCGGCCACGTAGCCGACCTTGTGCTGGCTAAGATCGAGAAAGAGGGCGTCGCCAAAGAAGATGCCCGCATCGCATTCGTCATCGACCCGCTGGTGAAGACCCTTTCGTCGAAAGGCGCCTTCTGCTCGCCCGACGGCGAGAAATGCTTCGCGCGCATCGCCGAGCTGATCGGCAAGACCAAAGAGTACAAACATATCCGCGTAGTCAACGTTTCGGGACAGATCTTCGGCAACTCGGGTTCGACGATCGTCGAAGAGTTGGCATTCGCCCTCTCGGCCGGCCATGACTACCTGGTGCGTCTGACGGAAGCCGGACTGACCGTCGACGACGTAGCGCGCAAGATGCGCTTCTCGCTGAGCGTCTCGGCCAACTACTTCCTGGAGATCGCCAAGCTGCGTGCAGCCCGCATGCTCTGGGCCAACATCGTGAAGGGCTACAACCCCGAAAAGAACTGCTCCTGCAAGATGATGATCCATGCGGAGACCTCGCGCTGGAACCAGACGGTCTACGACCCCTATGTGAACATGCTGCGCGGCACGACCGAAGCAATGTCGGCAGCCATCGGCGGCGTACACTCGTTGGAGGTAACGCCCTTCGACCGGGCATTCGAAGCGCCGACGGAGTTCGCCAAGCGCATCGCCCGCAACGTGGAACTGCTGCTCAAACATGAATCGCACTTCGACCAGGTGGTAGACTCTGCGGGCGGCTCGTACTACATCGAGAACCTTACGCAGTCGATCGCTGCCGAAGCCTGGAAACTGTTCCTGGAAATCGAGGAGCAAGGCGGATACACGGCAGCCTACAAGGCCGGGACGATCGTCGAGAAAGTCAAGGCATCGGCCGCCAACAAAGACAAGAACATCGCGACGCGCCGTCAGATTCTTCTGGGCGCCAACCAATTCCCCAACTTCACAGAAGTAGCGCCCGCCGAGATCACGGCAGCCGTCGTCGACCGTACGACAGCCGAAGGCAACGTGCTGACGCCCTACCGCGGTGCGATGGCTTTCGAAGAGATGCGTCTGCACGTAGACCGCTCGGGCAAGCAGCCCAAAGCGTTCATGCTCACGTGCGGCAATCTTGCGATGGCCCGCGCCCGGGCGCAGTTCTCGTGCAACTTCTTCGCCTGCGCCGGCATCCGCGTACAGGACAACACCTTCTTCAAGACGATCGAAGAAG
This sequence comes from Alistipes sp., assembly GCA_029051915.1. GTDB lineage: Bacteria > Bacteroidota > Bacteroidia > Bacteroidales > Rikenellaceae > Alistipes. Next base: position 1,881 of record JAIDKM010000181.1, read on the forward strand.
GCGTGGCCGCAGCGCTGGAATCGAAAGCCGAGATCGTAGTAGTCTGCGCCTCGGACGACGATTACGCCGAAGCAGCGCCGAAGGTGAAGGAACTGCTGGGCGGCAAAGCCATTCTGGTAGTCGCCGGAGCGCCCGCCTGCACCCCCGAACTGGAAGCGCAGGGCATCACGAACTTCATCAACGTGAAGTCCAACGTGCTGGAGACACTGAAGTTCTACCTTAAAGAAATGGGAATCTGACTATGAGAGCTAAATTTTCGGAACTGAAATACGACGCGGACGCACAGAAGAACTGCTGCGCCGCGAAAGGATGCGGCGAGACGCAGCCGTGGCTCACCTCGGAACGCATTCCGGTCAAGGGCGCCTATACGGCCGCCGACCTCGAAGGTATGGAACACCTGAACTATGCGGCGGGTATGGCCCCGTTCCTGCGCGGCCCCTACTCGACAATGTACGTGATGCGTCCGTGGACGATCCGCCAGTACGCCGGATTCTCGACCGCCGAGGAGTCCAACGCATTCTACCGCCGCAACCTGGCCGCCGGACAGAAAGGTCTCTCGGTGGCGTTCGACCTAGCGACGCACCGCGGCTACGACGCCGATCACCCGCGCGTGGTGGGCGACGTGGGCAAGGCCGGCGTATCGATCTGCTCGGTCGAGGACATGAAAGTGCTCTTCAACGGCATTCCGCTCGACCGCATGTCGGTGTCGATGACCATGAACGGCGCCGTGCTGCCCGTGCTGGCGTTCTACATCGTAACGGGTCTGGAGCAAGGCTGTACGCTCGACCAGCTGTCGGGAACGATTCAGAACGACATTCTGAAGGAGTTCATGGTGCGCAACACCTATATTTATCCGCCCGAGTTCTCGATGCGCATCATTGCCGACATCTTCGAATACACGTCGAAGAACATGCCCAAGTTCAACTCGATCTCGATCTCGGGCTACCACATGCAGGAAGCCGGAGCGACGGCCGACATCGAGCTGGCCTACACGCTGGCCGACGGTCTGGAGTATCTCCGGGCGGGCGTCAACGCCGGCATGTCGATCGACGCTTTCGCACCGCGCCTGTCGTTCTTCTGGGCTATCGGCATGAACCACTTCATGGAGATCGCCAAGATGCGCGCGGCACGTATGCTGTGGGCGAAGATCGTCAAGCAGTTCAACCCCAAAAATCCGAAGTCGCTGGCCCTGCGTACCCACTCGCAGACCTCGGGCTGGTCGCTCACGGAGCAGGATCCGTTCAACAACGTCGCCCGCACGGCCATCGAGGCGATGGGTGCGGCGCTGGGCCACACGCAGTCGCTCCACACCAACGCACTGGACGAAGCGATCGCCCTGCCGACCGACTTCTCGGCACGTATTGCGCGTAACACGCAGATCTACATCCAGGAGGAGACCTCCGTCTGCCGCGAGGTAGACCCGTGGGCAGGCTCGTACTATGTGGAGACGCTGACCAACGAGATCGCCCACAAGGCGTGGGAACACATCCAGGAGATCGAGAAGCTGGGCGGTATGGCCAAAGCGATCGAGACCGGCATTCCGAAGATGCGTATCGAGGAGTCGTCGGCCCGCACGCAGGCCCGCATCGACTCGGGCGAGCAGAAGATCATTGGCGTGAACGAATACCGTCTGGCGAAGGAAGCGCCGATCGACATTCTGGCCGTAGACAACACCGCCGTACGCGAGAGTCAGGTGAAGCGTTTGCAGGAGCTGCGCGCGAACCGCGACGAAGCAGCCGTGAAAAAGGCCCTGGCCGCCATCACGGAGTGCGTGAAGACCAAGCAGGGCAACCTGCTGGAGCTGGCCGTCGAGGCAGCCAAAGTACGCGCATCGCTGGGCGAAATCTCCGACGCCTGCGAAGTGGTCGTAGGCCGCTACAAAGCAGTTATCCGTTCCATATCGGGAGTTTACAGTTCGGAAGTGAAGAAAGATCAGTCGTTCGAGCGTGCGAAGCAACTGTGCGCCGAATTTGCCAAGAAAGAGGGCCGTCAGCCCCGTGTGATGATCGCCAAGCTGGGCCAGGACGGCCACGATCGCGGTGCGAAAGTAGTAGCCACGGGCTACGCCGACATCGGTTTCGACGTCGACATGGGCCCGCTGTTCCAGACGCCCGAAGAAGCTGCGCGCCAAGCCGTCGAGAACGACGTGCATGTAGTCGGCGTATCGTCGCTGGCAGCCGGACACCTTACGCTGGTGCCGCAGATCATCGCCGAGCTGAAGAAACTGGGCCGTGAAGACATCATCGTCATCGTGGGCGGTGTGATCCCGGCGCAGGACTACGACGAACTCTACCGCGACGGTGCCGCCGCCATCTTCGGCCCCGGTACTCCGATCGCAACGGCCGCCATCAAGATTCTTGAGATCCTGCTGGAGGAATAAGCCAGCGGCAGCTATTTGCAAAACAGGCGTTTCCGCAATGGAGACGCCTGTTTTTTATACTGGATCCGAGAATGGGAGCCCTGCGAAAAAAGACAAAAAGCAGCCGCAGATGCTGGACGCAGCGCACGGGGAAGCCGTTGGCACGCCCCGATGAACTATTCAACGGATTGACGTTGGTAGAGTTGAAGTTCAAAGTACCCGGAGAAGCCGTGCCGGCAGCATAGGGCGAAGAAGACCAGTAGTCGCCCTCCGTGCCGACATTCGTCAGGCCTCCCGACGTACGATTGCGGTAGCCCGAAGCAAACAATCGGAGCAATCGCTGGAATGAATGGCAGGAAGAAAAAGGCTTCCCGACAGACTGATGTGTATACCGACCCTCGGTTTTTTGAAAGACCCTTTTCTAAAACCGGCCTCTTAGGCCGGGGATTGCTGAATCTACGAACCGCGCTGGCATAAGCCGTGGCCCATGCCATTCCGGATTCCAAGCTGCTTTTTATCTTGAGGAACATTCAAAAAAAGCGGGGCACGCATATCCGTACCCCGCTGAATCGAAGACTGCCGCGGACTAAAAATAACGGCCGCGCAGATCCTTGATCTTGGCCAACTCCTGCATGGCGGGCAGCACGAGCTGCGAAACGCGGCTCTCGACCATAGCCTGCGCCCGAGCCTTCTCGGCCTCGGGAGTCTGCACCTCCCCGTGCTGGATATCGTCGACCTGGAAGACGTAGAGACCGCTGAAGCCCTTGACGGGAGCCGAAACGACACCGGTCTCGGCAGCCGAAGCGATCGCACCGACCAGCCGCGGCTCCATGCCTGCGCCGTCGATATAATAGGAATTGTAGACGACATTCTCGAACTCGGCGGGCTGCGAACCGAGGCTGGCAGCCTGCTCGTCGAGCGTGGAGCCCGAAAGCTCCTTGAGGATGTAATCGTATTTCTTATCGCGGAGCACCTGAGCACGGATCTGCGCAGCGACCTTCTCGACGGAAGTATACTCCGAATTATCGATGTCGGTCAAGACGGCGACGACATAATCCTTGCCGGTCTTGAAGATCTCCGAAAGATCGCCCTTCTCGGCGCCGTAAGCCCAACGAGCCACGTCGCGGGAATCCTCCAGGCCGCGGATCGTCCGCTCGCCCTGATTCAACATGGCCACGCGCGGAGTGAGCGCAGCGGCCGAAGCGGCCTCGTTGAAAGTCTCGATCGAACCTTTGGCGTTGACGGTGAACGAAAGAGCCTGGTTATGCACGTCGCGGATCGTCGCGGCCGAAGCCTCGACGGGATAAGTGATCGACGCGATGCGCACGTGGCGCGTCGGACGACCGGCGCGATAGACCTGCAACAACTGGATGGCATCGCCCACGGCGACCTTCACCACGTCGCCCTGACGGGCGCCGGCCAACGCCTCGACGAACTCGCCGCCGAAAGCGGAGAAAGGCATGACACCGACCTCACCGCCATTGGCGGCCGTCTGGTCGTAGACCGAATAACGGGCGGCCAACTCGCCGAAATCGGCGCCGCCGCGAATCACGGTCAACAAGCTGTCGGCCAGTTTCTCTTCGGTATAGGGCAAGACGATATGGCGGATACCGAGCGAATCGGCAGCGACCTTCGAATCGAGGACGCGGGACATCGTCCACTCGTTGTTCTTCAACACGGGGCCGTAAGTCTTGCCGTTCATCAAGGCGGCAGCCTCCTCGTCGGTGAGCTGGGCGGCCGACACGTAATTCTCGGCGATATGCCCGCGACGATCGGCCCGCACGAAAGCCTTCAGATCCTCGGCGGCGTCGAACTTCGCACCGACCTCCTGCACGCTGTGCTCCAGAGCCAACAGATCGTCGTCCGTAGGCTCGACCTCGAAGACGACATACGACAACGAACGCGAAGGAGTCTGCCGGAAAGCCTTCTTATGCTTTTTGTAATAAGCCTTGATGTCGCTGTTCGAAACGGCTACGAGCGAATCGGGCACCAACGAATAACGCTTGCCGACGAACCGACCGGCGAACTTGTTGTTGGCGGCATCGACGCCGGAGGCGATTTCGAGAGAATTGACGTATGCGCCGCCGCGAACCAACGCGCCGAACTTCTGGCTTGCGCGCTCCAGACGAGCCTGCTCGTTGAGCTGCTTCCAGGTAGCCATAGCCTGCGGATCGGACTCTGCCTCGGAGAGGAACCGGCTGACGACGTCGACGTTATAGAACCCGGTACGGGGATCGGCGAAAGCCTGGTAGAAGACCGGCGAATACTGCCGGCCGGCGATCATAGCCTGACGCTCCTGGTCGGAGACGCGGATACCCGCCTTCTCGAAGCCCGGAGCCAGCACATGCTGGGCGACGAGGGCCTGCCAAGCCGTATTGGCGAGCAAAGCGGCCTGCTGCTCGTCGCTCTCCTGAGCGCCGCTCTGGGCCTTGACCTGCTCGTAAATGTCGTAATATTCCGAATAACGGATCTTGCTGCCGTCGATCTCGCCGACCTTCGGGTCGTTGCCCGAAAAGCCCATCTCGGTCTTCAACGAAAGAATGAACGCCAGAAGGGCCAGTGCGATGATGATCGAAAGCACGATGCCGAACTTGGTACGTAAGGTGTTTAAACTTGCCATATAAAATGTAAATTATCGTTGTTTGCGGAAATAACAGTCAAAGATAGTGATTTATTCTGAAAAGCCCTGCTTTCAAGACAATTTTTTCACCCGTGCGAGCTCGATGCGCGAACGGGTCGTACGCAACATGCGCAACTGGAGATCGCCGACGACGATGCTCTCACCGGCCGTGGGGATTCCCTCGTAATGGCAGATCACGAAACCGGCCAACGTATCGTACTCCCGGCTCTCCTCGATGCCGAGACCGTATTTTTCGTTGAGATACTTCACTTCGAGCCGGCAAGAGAAGACATACTCGCCGGGCCCGACCTGCTTCTCGGTCAGATCGGGAACGTCGTGCTCGTCCTCGATCTCGCCGAAAATCTGCTCCAGGACATCCTCCAACGAGATGATGCCGGCCGTGCCGCCGAACTCGTCGATGACGACAGCGACGTTGGACCGATGCTTGATGAAGTTCTGCAAAACGAGCTGCAGAGGCATGGTCTCGGGCACGAAGCTGACCTGCATGGTAACCTCGCCGATGGTGGCGGGCCGGGTGAAGAGGCTTTTGGAATTGACGTATCCGACGATGTGGTCGATATTGCCCCGCCAGACGAAGATACGCGAATATTTCGACTCGACGAACCGGGCCGTGAGCTGCTCGACGGAGGTGTCGTCGGCGTCGACCGCCTCGATGTCGATGCGCGGGATCATGCAATCGCGGACGCGCAGATCGGCGAAATCCAACGCATTCTGGAAGAGCTTCAACTCGTGATCGGGATCGGGCCCCGGCTCGGCGCTGTTCGAATCGAGCAATGCCGCCAGATCGTCGCGATTGAAGATGGGCTGGGCATCCTGCTCGACGACGCGCCGCCCGAACAAGCGGAGAATCCCGTGGGATACCAACGTAGTGAGGCGGGCGACGGGATAGAGCAAGAGGTAAAAAAAATAGATCACCGGCGCCAATGCGCGGTAATAGAAATTGGGGTTGTTGCGGAACACCGACTTGGGCAAAAACTCGGCGACGAAGATGATGACCAACGTCGAGACGGCCGTCTCGACAGCGACCGAGCCTTCGTGCGCCACGCGCTCCCACCCCAAGGCGTAGAACGCCGACCGCAACAACACCGACATGTAAAGCGAATAAATGACCAACGCGATGTTATTGCCCACGAGGATCGTGGTGATGTACTGTCCGGGATGGCGGGCGAAAATCTCGGCGATGAAATCGAAAAGGCGGCTCTGCTTGCGGTCGATCTCCAACTTGAGACGGTTCTTGCTGGTGAAAGCGATCTCCATCCCGGAGAAGAATGCCGACAAAAGCAGCATGGAGAGAATCAAGATGACGGAAGTGAACATTATTCAGCAGGTTCTAACAATGCGGGAGCGGCCTGCAAGCCGACCTCCCCGGGACGGGAAACATCGGCTCCGGGCGAAGGCTGCGGCCTGCTCTCCGTGGCGGGCCGGACGGGTCGGGCCGATGCCGACGCGGGAGGAGCCACCGCCCGCGGAGAGACGGAATCGGGCTGTGCGGAGGGAGCGACGTCGACCTCCATCCGCCCCTTCATACGCCGGAACCGCCAATCGTGGAACTCCTCGTCGGACTCGAAGCCCTCGCCGATGAAGACGTCGGTACCGCCGCTCTGCACGATCTTGGAATCGACGTTGGAATAAATCTTCTTGGTACGGGCATTCCAGAAGAGCTGCTGGGTATAGAGCGTCTTGCCGTCGGATTTCTCGACGATGACATCGCCCTTCGCCTCCCACAACTCGCGCTTCTCGTAATAAATGGCGTAATTAGCCGTGAGCACGGCGTCGACCGTAGAAAGGGAATCATCCTTGTAAGTGGTGATCCTGACCCCCTTGCGGAACTCGCGATAAGGCTCGCGAGCCTGCGAATAACCCTCCATCAGAGGGGTAACGAAGTGGTAGGAACGCCGTCCGTTCTGGGAATTGACGATCGAGAGGTTCTCGCTGTACTCGGTCATCCGCAACTCCTCGGCGACCGGATCGGTCGAAGCTGTCCGCTCGCAGGAGAATAGCAAGATAGCACTCCCCAGAACGAGGAGTGCTACCGAGAGGTATTTCGTCGCACACACGGGCTTGCCCATCGGACGGAAGATCGGATTAACGGAAACGGACGGTGGTGGACTGACCGGCAGCCAGACCGCAGGAGACCGTATAACGGGAACCCTCCTTCGCCTCGTTGAAGAAACACTCCTCCGAAGTCGGGAAGCGGTTGCGGTAGGAAGCGAGCGAGCTGCGGGCGGGAGCGACGTAGTCGGAATCGGCAGCGAGCAGCTCGAGAGCCTTAGCCATCGTGTCGTAAGCGACCCAGAAGACAGCCTGGCCGGTGAAACCCTCGCACTGAGCGGCCGACAAACCGTAGCACTGAGCCAGGATGAAGTAAGGCTCGCCGTCCTCGGGATTCAGATCGCGGGCCGAACGAGCGGCAGCGGCTGCACTCTGGAGGTGGTTGGCGAGCAACTCGACCAGACCGATGCGAACGTAGAGTCTCTGCTGCTCGGCAGGATCCTGCTCGACAGCCAGCGCCTCGTTGAGATAACGCGTAGCCTTCGAATAATCGCGGCGCTCCTGGAAAGCCTGGGCCAACGACATGGCGGACTCCGACGAAGGACTCATCTCGTAATACTTCTCGGCGATAGCGAGGTAGAAATCGCTGTTGCACTTGAGCTGCGGACGCGACATCAGCCCCACGGCCTGGGCGAGCAACGCCTCGTTGTCGGGCTCGGCCTCCAATTTGACGCGGAAGATCTTTTCGAGGGCCTCGCAAGAAGCGGCGCCGGACTTGCCGAAGACGGTGTCGAACTGAGCCTTGTACTCACCGGCGTTTTCACCGAAATAAGGAGCGAGACGACCGTACTCTGCGATGACCTCGTCGGGCGTAACCTCGTCGGTATTCTTGAAGTCGTCGCAAAGGTTGCTGAAGTAAGCGACCAGCGTCTCGGGGTTGGTAGCGGCACCGCCCGCCTCGATCGCAGCGCGGAAAGCATCGCGGATGCCGGCCCGGTCGCCGGCCCGATAAGTCAGATACTCGCGGGCCTTCTGGTCGAGGATGAATGCGGCACCCTGCCGGGGGCTGTTGCCGAAATACTGCAGGCGCAGATCGTAGACCAACATCAAGGAATCGATATACATATTCTTCTCGGCCATGCTCCGGGCGCGGTTGATCTTGTTCTTGTAGACGTTGGCACCGCGCTGGTAAGTAGCCACGGAAGCACCGGGGCAACTGTTGATGAGCTCCTGGAAATAATAAGCGGCGGCGTTGTAGTCCTTGTTGTTGTAGGACTCCTTGAGGAAGTTGCTGTTGAGAATGTTCTTCTCGCGCTCCTCGGGCGTATCGCCCCACTGTGCATACTCCGGCCCGCTGAAATCCTGCTGGGCCATCGCTGCGACCGCGAACAGCGAGCAAGCCGCAACGAGCAGAAATTTAACCTTTTTCATGATGCTGATGATTATATTTTTGTTGTTTAGTCGTATTTGGGCCGAACGAACCAATACTCGCCGTTCTCGCTGCCGGCGAAGAGCGCGAAGCCTACCGCGAACTTGAAATAACGCTGCCGCACCAAACCGATGCGCTCGGCGACGTTGAAGCCCCGGCAACCGTACTCGACGCCCACGTCGATCGACGAAGACCCGAAGAAACGCACGGGAATGCCGAAGCCGAGCGAAACGGCGTACTGATGCAGCTCGTGGCCGCCGAACGTCTGGTTATAACTACCGTAACGGAATCCTGCGCGGTAAGACCACCGTTTCAAGAAGTTGCGGGCGTCGTACCGGCTGGGAGTGAACTCCACGCCGAACTTGACGGTGTGGGTATCTGTATAGGCTACATCGAGGCTTTCGCCCGAAGTACCGATGGCCGTACGCACGGTCTCCTTGTTGCGGCCGCCCCAATTCTGGTAGACGTAATCGAGCGCTACGGCCCACCGTGCGGTCTGGTAATAAGCGCCCGCGGCCACCTGTCCGGGCAACACCAGCTTGAGATTCAGAGAATCGCCCTTGACCACCGTACCGGAGAGATCGGAAGTATAGATCCGCTCCTCGCTGCGAGGCCTGAGGTCGCCGCCGAGGTCGTAGGTAGCGCCGAACGTCAGGGCACGCCGGGAATTGAGGATGGCGTTCCACTGCACGCCCACCTGCCCCTTGAAACGCGAAATGACGTAATCCCCGGATCCGACGATGGAATTGAAGTTGCCGTCGCCGACGATGGAGGTAGGCGTAACGACATACGAACGCTCGATCTTGCCCCAATAATACTGGGCCGCGATGCCGACGGAGAGATTTTTGGCGACCTCCCAGCCGACGCCGAGCTTGATCTCCGTAACATCGCCCTCGCCCTCGTAGGAATACTGCACGGGCCCGACGTTGCCCCACACGGGATCCTCGGGATCGTAAGCGCCGTAGAACTTGGTGCGGTAACCCACCGAGCTATAGGGAGTCATGCTGAAGCCCAGTCCGACGCGCTTGTGAACGGGAAGCTGGAAAGCGATGTCGTGGAAATTGAAGGTATTGTAAGCCGACTTCCTGGTAACGCCGTTGTCGCTCTGGGAGTTGTAGAAATTCTGTCCCTCCAGCCCGAAGCCGAACAGGAAACTCTTCTGCGGAACGGCGCTGAAAGCCGCGGGATTGAGCATGTTGAGCGCTCCGGGATTCCGCATGGCCACACCCGCCCCGCCCATCGAACGCATGGCGAGCGAACCGGGAGTAGTCAGCTCGCCGATGCCGTACATCGTGTAGGGCGAGAAGGCATTGATGCTGCTCGTCTGCGCCGACACGACTGCCGGAACGAACGACAGCAACGCCGCGACAAGCAGTCTATTCAAGGTGTTCTTCACTTGCATTGAACTCTAAAATTCGATCCAATCCGCAAAAGACCAGATTGCGATTTGCAAATATCGTATTTTTAATTCTTTTCGCCAAGCATTTCGCATCCCCGCCGGTAAAAATTACGCATAAACCGTCGATTTTTCCCTGCATGCGCGACACGTAGCCCTCGATTTCGAAGACCAGCGAATTCATCACGCCCCGTTCGATCGCCTGGCGGGTGGTGCGCCCGAGCAACTCCTCCTCCTCGGTGATGTCGCACAACGGCAAGGAAGCCGTATAATCGTGCAAAGCCCGCAGCCGGGTACGCAACCCGGGCGAAATGCAGCCGCCGCGAAAGCAACCGTCGGCCGACACCAGGTCGAACGTTACGGCCGTACCGCAATCGATCACCAAGACGTTCCGCCCCGGATAGAGCGTCGCGGCGCCGACGGCGGCGGCCAACCGGTCGCGTCCCAACGTTTCGGGCGTGAGGTAGTCGCTGGCGATGGGCACCGGAGTCGAAGCGGTGAACTCCACGCACCGCCCGACGCGCGGCCGGATCATGGAGACGACCTCCCCGGCATCGCCCCGCGTAGAGGAGACGATGGCCCTGTCGATGGCATGGGCGGCGAACAACTCGTCGAGCATGGCGGGCAAAAGCCGTTCCGTACTCCGCTCGGCGACGCACCGGCCCTCCTGCATGACGGCGAGCTTCACCAACGTATTGCCGATATCGACGATGAGATTCATAACTGCTGCAAGGTTTTGTAAGCCGCTTCCACATCTTTGATGTTTCTAACGGTCATGGCCAGCCGATTATTGTGCTGCTTCAAGACGAAACGTTCGGGATGCTGCGTAACGTGCTTCAACAACTCCATGAAAACATCGCTCTTGTAATAAGGCGAATTCTCCTCGCCGACGAAGTGGACGATCATCAGACCGTTCTTTACCTTGACGCGCTCCATACCCAGCCGGATGGCCTCCCAACGCAGCCGCACGACGTTGAGCAACTCGCATACGGCCCGCGGCAAGGGGCCGAAACGGTCTTCGAGCCGCCGGCCGAAAGCCTGCAGCGCCTCCTCGTCCTTGGTCGAGTCGAGCTCGCGGTAGAGCTTCAGCCGCTCGGCCTGCTGCGAGACGTAGGTATCGGGCAGACCGACCTCGACCTCGATGTCGATATGCGCATCGTCGATGAAGCGCATCCGCTCCACCACGTCGGTCTCGGCCTCCGAGAGCCCTGCGATCTGCAACCCCTCGGCCCGCAATTCGGCGATGGCCTCCTGCATGATCTTCTGGTAGGTCTCGAAACCGATGTCGGCGATGAATCCGCTCTGCTCGGCGCCCAACAAATTGCCGGCGCCCCGGATATCGAGATCCTGCATGGCGATGTTGAAACCCGATCCGAGGTCGGAAAACTCCTCGATGGCCCGCAGACGCCGCCGGGCATCGGACGAGAGGAGCTCGTCGGGCGGCGAGAGGAGGTAGCAATAAGCCTTGCGATCCGAACGCCCCACGCGGCCGCGCAACTGGTGCAGGT
>JAIDKM010000182.1 GCA_029051915.1 Alistipes sp.
GAAACGGGTCGTAAGGTAACCCTTTCGGACGCTGTTTTCGGCGTGGAGGCTAATGACCACGCTATTTATCTCGACGTCAAGCAGTATCTGGCCGATCAGCGGCAGGGTACCCACAAGGCCAAGCAGCGCAACGAGGTCGCAGGTTCCACTCGCAAGCTCAAGCGCCAGAAGGGTACGGGCGGCGCTCGTGCCGGTAGCATCAAGTCGCCTCTGTTCCCCGGCGGCGGTCGCATCTTCGGCCCCGTGCCTCGCGACTATAGCTTCAAGCTCAACAAGAAGCTCAAGCAGCTGGCTCGCCGCAGCGCCTTGACTTACAAGGCTCAGGCCAACGCCATCTGCGTGTTGGAGCCGGTGAAGCTCGATGCTCCGAAAACCAAAACGATGATCGCCATCGCCGAGGCGCTCAAGGTCTCGGATAAGAAAGTCTTGCTGGTTCTGCCCGAGGGCAACGCCAACGTGCAGCTCTCGTGCCGCAACATCCCCAACGTACAGCCCGTCTTGGCTCAGAACGTCTGCACCTACGACGTGATGAACGCTTCGGCTGTCGTCTTGGTGGAGGGGGCCGAGAACGTTCTCAACACTTTGTTAGCTTAAAAAACGCAAGTACAATGGAAATTATTATTAAGCCGGTTCTGACCGAGAAAATGACGATTCAGGGCGAAAAGTTGAATCGCTACGGTTTTATCGTTGACGTGCGGGCTAACAAGCTGCAGATTCGCAATGCCGTAGAGCAGATGTACAACGTCGTCGTAACGGATGTGAACACCGTCAATTACATGGGTAAGCTCAAGAGCCGCTATACCAAGGCGGGTCTTCTGGAGGGTCGCGCCAACAACTTCAAGAAGGCGATCGTTACCTTGAAGGACGGAGACAAGATCGATTTTTACAGTAATATCTAACGAAGATGGCAGTAAGAAAATTCAAGCCTGTTACCGCAGGTACAAGACATAAGATTATCGGCACGTTCGACGAGATCACCAAGTCGACGCCGGAGAAGTCGCTGCTCAGCCCCAAGAAGAGCACGGGCGGTCGCAACAACGTGGGTAAGATGACTGTCCGTTACATCGGCGGCGGTCATAAGCAGATGTACCGCAACGTCGACTTCAAGCGCTCGAAGGACGGCATCGCCGCTACTGTAAAATCGATCGAGTACGACCCCAATCGTACTGCACGCATTGCACTTCTGGTGTATGCCGACGGAGTGAAGAGCTACATCATCGCTCCCAACGGCCTCCAGGTGGGCCAGACCGTCATGAGCGGCGCCGGCGTCGCTCCCGAGGTGGGCAATACGCTCTTCCTGAGCGAGATTCCCCTGGGTACGGTCGTCCACAATATCGAACTCTATCCGGGTCAGGGTGCCGCCATGGCACGTTCCGCCGGTTCGTACGCTCAGCTGCTGGCACGCGAGGGCAAATATGCCATCATCAAGTTGCCTTCGGGTGAGACTCGCATGGTACTCGTTACTTGCCGCGCTACGGTGGGTGTGGTTTCGAATGTCGACCACAACCTCGAAAGCTCCGGTAAGGCAGGTCGCGAACGTTGGCTCGGCCGTCGTCCCCGCAACCGCGGTGTCGTCATGAACCCCGTGGATCACCCGATGGGTGGTGGCGAAGGTCGTGCTTCGGGTGGTCATCCCCGTTCGCGCAAGGGTCTGTTGGCTAAGGGTTACAAGACTCGCAACCCGAAGAAGACGACCTCGAAGTTTATTATTTCCAAGAAGAAAAAATAATTAAATAAGAGTACATAATGAGTCGTTCATTGAAGAAGGGGCCGTTCATCGATCCCAAACTCGAAGCGAAAATCGTCGCACTGGCCGAGGGTAACAAGAAGGCCGTCGTGAAGACGTGGTCGCGTGCAAGCATGATCTCGCCCGATTTCGTGGGGCAGACCGTCGCCGTGCACAACGGAAACAAGTTCATTCCGGTATACGTAACTGAAAACATGGTAGGACACAAGCTCGGAGAATTCGCTCCCACGCGTAACTTCCGCGGGCATGCCGGCAACAAGAAAAAATAGTAGACAATGGGTGCAAGAAAAGCAATGACAGCCAAGAAACTGCAGGCTGAGAAAAAGCAGAAGGCAATCGCGATCATGCGCGACTGCCCCACTTCTCCCCGCAAGATGCGCCTGGTCGCCGACATCATCCGCGGCGTGGAGATCAACAAGGCATTGGGCATCCTTCGCTATTCGAAGAAGGAAGCGTCGATCCGCATGGAGAAACTCCTCAAGTCGGCCATCGCCAACTGGGAGGCCAAGAACGAGGGCGAGCGTCTGGAGGATGTTACGCTTTGCGTCAAGGAAGTGTTCGTCGACTGCGGCCGCATGTTGAAGCGTATTCAGCCTGCTCCTCAGGGACGTGCGCATCGCATTCGCAAGCGCTCGAACCACGTAACGATCGTGGTGGACAAAGTGGTAACCGTAGAAAACAAGTAAGCAGATGGGACAGAAAGTTAATCCGATAGCAAATCGTCTCGGTATCATCCGCGGTTGGGATTCCAACTGGTTCGGCGGCAAGGACTTCTCCGACAAACTCGTCGAGGACGCCAAGATCCGCAAGTATCTGAATGTCCGTCTGGCCAAGGCAAGCATCTCGAAGATCATCATCGAGCGTACGCTGAAGCTCGTTACGGTAACCATCTCCACGGCTCGTCCCGGCATCATCATCGGCAAGGGCGGCCAGGAGGTCGACAAGCTCAAGGAGGAGTTGAAGAAGCTCACCGGCAAGGAGATCCAGATCAATATCTTCGAGGTCAAGCGTCCCGAGGTCGACGCCGTGATCGTCGGTCAGAACATCGCCCGCCAGTTGGAGGGCCGCGTGTCGTTCCGCCGCGCCGTGAAGACCGCCGTGGCTTCGACCATGCGCATGGGCGCCGAGGGTATCAAGATCCAGGTCGCCGGCCGCGTCGGCGGCGCCGAAATGGCTCGTACGGAGACTATCAAGGAGGGTCGTATTCCGTTGCATACGTTCCGCGCCGACATCGATTATTGCTTGACCGAGGCTCTGACCAAGGTCGGTATCTTGGGTGTCAAGGTGTGGATCTGCCAGGGTACGGTCTATGGCAAGCGCGACATCTTCGAGATCGCCGGTGCTTCGGCCCAGGCCGCTTCGGGCGACCGCGGCGAGCGTCGCGGTGGTCGCGGTGGCGATCGTCGGGGCGGTGATCGTCGCGGCGGACGTCGCGGTGGCGATCGTCGCAACAACAATCAGTAGTAAGTAGGACCTTTTAAAGCAAAACTAACATGTTACAGCCGAAAAAGACCAAATTTAGAAGAATGCAGAAAGGCCGTATGAAGGGTTTGGCTCAGAGAGGCAACCAGCTTGCATACGGATCGTTCGCAATCAAGGCACTTGAATCGACCTGGATCACGGGTCGTCAGATAGAGGCAGCGCGTCAGGCTATCACCCGTTATATGAAGCGCGAGGGACAGCTCTGGATCCGCATCTTCCCCGATAAACCCATCACCAAGAAACCCGCCGAGGTTCGTATGGGTAAGGGTAAGGGTAATCCCGAAGGTTTCGTGGCGCCCGTTACTCCGGGTCGTATCCTCTTCGAGGCCGAGGGCGTGCCCCTGGCCGTGGCGCAGGAGGCACTGCGTTTGGGAGCTCAGAAACTGCCTATCACGACCAAATTCATTGTACGACGCGATTACGTCGAAACCACCATTTAAGGGAACAGGAAGATGAAAAGTGCAGAAATCAAGGATATTTCGATCAAGGATCTTCAGGAGCGCATCGAGACCGAGAAGGCTCAGCTCGCGAAGCTGAAGGTGCAGCACGCGGTCTCCCCCGTCGAGAACCCGTCGATCATTAAGAAGAACCGCAGAGATATAGCTCGCATGCTGACCATCCTGCGTCAAAAAAACGCCAAATAAGCAACAACTATGGAAAGAAATCTTAGAAAGGAGCGTATCGGGGTGGTTGTCAGCAACAAGATGGAGAAGACCATCGTGGTCGCCGTTGCACGCAAGGTGAAGCATCCCATCTACGGCAAGTTCGTCAATAAAACGACGAAGTTCGTCGCCGAGTCGCTCGACGAGACCTGCAAGGAGGGCGATACCGTGCGTATCATGGAGACGCGCCCGCTGAGCAAGACGAAGCGTTGGAGATTAGTACAAATCATTGAAAGAGCTAAGTAGTTATGATACAGCAGGAAAGTAGACTCGTAGTAGCTGACAACAGCGGTGCGAAGGAGGTGCTTTGCATCCGGGTGCTCGGCGGCACGAAGCGTCGCTACGCCTCGATCGGCGACAAGATCGTGGTGGCCGTGAAGAGCGCTTCGCCCTCGGGCGACGTCAAGAAAGGCGCCGTTTCGAA
>JAIDKM010000183.1 GCA_029051915.1 Alistipes sp.
CTTTCGAATTCCTCGGCCGACCCCTTGCCGGCGCCGTCTGAGGCGAGTGGACTATGGTAGTCGAGCTCTACCTCGACGAGCAGCAGGCGTTCCGCGAGTCGTTTCCCGCATGGCAGGACGCCGACGATTTTCAGCTCGAACCGTAGCCGGCAGGCAATAAAAACGCAGAACCCTCGCAAGGGCTCTGCGTCGAAATGCGTGCGGTTGTGCGATTATTTCTCAGCTTTCAGAAAACGCAGCGTAACGTTCTTGTCGGCATTTTGCAGCGTCATCGTCAGCTGCGATTTTCCGTCCGTCGCGATTTCGCCCGACAGAACCGTTTCGGCATCTTCCAGCAATTCCACCCGGGGGCGTGCGTACCGGTAGGTGAGGGTCGGTTGCTGCTCGGACGGCTCCTCTTCCCGGGTCGTTTTCCCATCGTAGGAACTATATTGTTCCAGCGTGTAGGTTTCGGCGTCGAAAGCCAGCGAAACAAGATCGCCTTCCTGCGTCGTCGCCGTCCAGTTCGTTCCGGCAAGCGAGTCGGGAATCGGATTCGTCGTCTCCTTGTCGTTTTCGCATGCCGCGAGGGCCCATGCCAGGGCCAGTAGAATAAGGCTTCGTTTCATTTTGTTTTTAGTTTGGGTTATGACATCGGACAAACGCTTCATCTTCAATTATATTGTCCGTCCCCTCATGGAATTCCCGGTAAATTTTCGCCCGAATAATTTATTGTATCTTTTCTTCCGAAAACAGACAAGTCCGGGAAAAAGTCCCGGACTTGTCGTCGATGATTTTACTTGAGCTGTATTTCGCCTGTGGTGAGCCACGTGTTGCCTTCGACTCGTCTTTTCAGTTTGTCGTCGACATGGACTTCGAGTGTAATCAATGTGTTGGGATCATCGCATCGGGCATCTAGAACGACCAATACGGCATCGGTCTTGACCGTATTTTCAAAATGATCTTTCACAACCACATAGGTCGCTCCGGTCTGTGCTCCATATACCCGTATCGGGGTTTCCGGAGTATTGCTGTCGACTACGAATTTCACTTTGTGGGTTCCGTCGTCTTTCGAGCAGGCCGGAGCCAAGAATGCCAAAAGAGCGAATACAATGATATATTTTAAGTATTTCATAGAGC
>JAIDKM010000184.1 GCA_029051915.1 Alistipes sp.
ACCGACCCTCGGTTTTTTGGAAGGCCCCTTCCTAAAAACCGGCCTCTTAGGCCGGGGATTGCTGAATCTGCGGCCGCGCTGGCGGGAACCTTTTATCGCCCCCGCCACTCCGGGCCGAAGCTGCTTTCTGCAACAAAGATAATCAAGCAGAAAGCAACGCTCAAATAAATTTTGCATTACGCTCGGCTTATTCGTATTTTTGGCTGACGCCGAAGATACTTCCGCTCGGCAATGCTCAAATAAATTTTGCATTGCACTCGGCTTATTCGTATCTTTGCTTTCACAAAAAACAAGCGATGAACCCGAAAGCCAAAGGCTATCTACTGGGAGCCATAGCGGCGGCCTCCTACGGCACGAACCCGCTTTTTGCCCTGCCCCTCTACAAAGCCGGCATGGATCCCGACTCGGTACTGCTGTTCCGCTACCTGTTTGCGATACCGATTCTGGGCGCGATGCTCCGGGCCCGCGGCCGCAGCTTCAAAGTACGACGCGACGAAATAATCCCCCTGTTCGTCATGGGACTGCTGGTAGCGATCTCGTCGCTCACGCTCTTCCTGAGCTACAACTACATGGATGCCGGCATTGCGTCGACGCTGCTGTTCGTATACCCGATTCTGGTGGCGCTGATCATGGCCGTGGGATTCAAAGAAAAATGCACCCTGCAGACGGGACTGTGCATTCTACTGGCTGTAGGCGGCATCGGACTGCTCTACAAGACGAGCGACGGCGGAACCCTGAGTCTGACGGGCACGCTGCTGGTATTCGCATCGGCACTCTCCTATGCGATCTACATAGTCGGAGTACGTCAAACGAAACTGAAAGAGATACCGACGCTGGCCATCACCTTCTACATCCTGCTCTGCGGCCTGGCGCTCTTTCTCTGCCGAGTAGACTTCGGGCGTGCGCTGCTGCTGCCGAACCAATGGTATTTATGGGGCAATCTACTGGCGCTGGCGATATTCCCCACGGCGATCTCCTTTCTCTGCACGACGAGCGCGATTCAATACATCGGCTCGACGCCGACGGCGATACTCGGAGCCCTGGAACCCGTAACGGCCGTATTCTTCGGAGCGGTGATATTCGGGGAAATAATCACGCCCCGGATCGGCTGCGGCATGGTGCTCATCATCCTGGCG
>JAIDKM010000185.1 GCA_029051915.1 Alistipes sp.
GGCGATCGCCAGCTCCTCGCCGCTTTTGAGCGAGTAGGTGTGGTATTCGGTCGAATACATGCCGTGTGCGCCGCCCAGATAACTCGACCGCGAAATCATGTAACAGAACAACGTATCGGAGACGAAACCTTCGCTCTCGGTCGAAATCTCGTACTCCATGTTGCGTACAGAGGAGCGGAGCGGTTCGGGCAGCGTGAGCTCCTGGTCGATCTGCCGAAGCGACTCGGCGATCGCATCCGTAGCCGAACCCTCGAATTCTTCGAGCTCGAAAAAGTAGTCGATGTTGCATCGCTGGATCGTACGGAGCGCGTCGGATTTCTCGCTGTTGGCGATCGAGGCGAAGCGATATTCTACGCGGCAGTCGTAGGAGGGGCGGGAGAGAAGCGTATCGAACGCCATTTCGGCGATGCGGGGTTCTGCGGGCTTGTGGGTGCAGGCGGCCAGCGCGGCGGCCGCTACGATGGCAGGAAGGATGCGCAGTGTTTTCATGGTGCAGGGGTTTTGGTGAACGGCACTCCGACACGACGCGGGATTCGGTGTGCGCGAGTGCTTTTGTAAATATAGGCAAAAAGCGGGGAAAGTGTGCGATGCCGGGAAACTTTTTTTGCATAAATCGTCGGAAAATTTTGGAGTTTGCCGAAATCGCGCTATCTTTGCACCACAAAACCGGTGGATTCATCTAAGGGTTAGGATACATGCCTCTCACGCATGACATAGGGGTTCGAATCCCCTATCCACTACGAAACTTCAGGCGGCCATATTTCAATATGGCCGCCTGAAGTTTTATATTAGGTATGAGAACCCCGGGGTTCGGATGAACGGAGCAGCGAGGGTGCGAGAATAAAAAACGAGGAGAATTTCTCTCCTCGTTTTTGTTTGCCAAGGCGTCGATGCTTACTTCTCGAAACCTTTGCCGATGGCGAGGAAGTCCTCGGCCTTCAGTGCGGCACCGCCGATCAGACCGCCGTCGACGTCCTCTTTGGCGAAGATCTCGGCAGCATTCGAAGGCTTGCACGAGCCGCCGTAGAGAATGGCGCACTCGTCGGCTGCAGCGCCGAACTTCGAGGCCAGCACCTTGCGGATGTAGGCGTGGATTTCCTGTGCCTGCTCGGCTGTCGCGGTCTTGCCCGTGCCGATGGCCCAGACGGGTTCGTAAGCGATGACGAGGTTCTTGAACTGCTCGGCCGTGAGGTTGTAGACGACCTCCTCGATCTGGGCTTTCACCACGTCGAAGTGCTTGCCGGCTTCGCGCTCCTCCAGATTCTCGCCTACGCAGTAGATCGGCGTCAGGTTGTTGGCATAGGCCTGCACCATCTTCTTGTTGAGCGTCGCGGAGGTCTCGCCGTAGTACTGGCGGCGCTCCGAGTGGCCGAGGATGACGTACTTGCAGCCCAGGGCCGCGATCATCGAGGCTGCGACTTCGCCCGTGTAGGCACCTTTTTCTTCGGCGGCGCAGTTCTGGGCACCCAGCGCGATGTCCGAACCTTTCAGTGCCTCGGCCACCGTCGAGAGGTGGGTGAACGGCGGGCAGACGATGAAATCGACGCATTTGCACACTTCGCCGCGGCCTGCGACAACACCCTTTGTCAGTTCTACGCCCTCGGCGGGAAGCGTGTTCATCTTCCAGTTGCCGGCTACGATTTTCTTTCTCATGTTCTTATCTGTTTAAATGATTCGTTCTTACTCCTCGCACCACTTCTTGACCTCCTCCATCGAAGGGGCTTTGAGTCCCAGTTTGTTCTTCTTGTTGAAGCCGCAGAGGTCGTTGAAGAACTTGCCGGGCGAGAGCTTTTTCAGCGAGTCGACCGTCAGATAACCCATCTTCTGGATCACGGGCACCCACTCTTCGGGCACGCCGATTTCTGTGTATTTTTCCGCCGGGTCGTTCACGGCTTTCTTTTCGGGGCGCATCTGCGGGAAGAACAGCACGTCTTGGATCGACGTCTGCCCCGTCATGAATATCGTCAGGCGGTCGATGCCGATACCCATGCCCGAGCACGAGGGCATGCCGTATTCCAATGCGCGTACGAAGTCCATGTCGATGAACATCGCTTCGTCGTCGCCCTTCTCCGAGAGGCGCAGCTGCTCCTGGAAGCGCTCCAGCTGGTCGATCGGGTCGTTGAGCTCCGAGTAGGCGTTGCACAGCTCCTTGCCGTTGACGAAGAGCTCGAAGCGCTCCGTCAGATCGGGATTCGCGCGGTGGCGCTTGCAGAGAGGCGACATTTCGATCGGGTAGTCGGTTATGAACGTGGGCTGGATCAGCTCCTCTTCGCAGTATTGGCCGAAGATGGCGTCGATCAGCTTGCCTTTGCCCATCGTGTCGTCGATCTCCACGTTCAAACGCTTGCACGCTTCGCGCAGCTGCTCCTCGCTTTGGCCCGTGATGTCGTAGCCCGTCTTTTCGCGGATGGCGTCGGTCATCGTCAGCCGGCGGAACGGCGCCTTGAACGACACGGCTTTGCCGTCGATCATGAGCTCCGTCGTGCCGTTGGTCGCCAGGGCCACGCGTTCGAGCATCTGCTCGGTGAACTCCATCATCCAAAGGTAGTCCTTGTAGGCTACGTAGATCTCCATGCACGTGAACTCGGGGTTGTGCGTGCGATCCATGCCTTCGTTGCGGAAGTTCTTGCCGAACTCGTATACGCCGTCGAAGCCGCCGACGATCAATTTCTTGAGGTACAATTCCGTGGCGATGCGCAGATAGAGGTCGATGTCCAGCGAGTTGTGGTGCGTGATGAACGGACGGGCCGAGGCTCCGCCCGGAATGGGCTGGAGAATCGGGGTCTCGACCTCGATGTAGCCGCGCTCGTTGAAGAATTCGCGCATCGTGGCCATGATCTTCGAGCGCTTGACGAACGTCTCCTTGACTTGCGGGTTGACGATCAGATCGAGGTAGCGCTGGCGGTAGCGGATTTCGGGGTCGGTGAAGGCGTCGAATGTCTTGCCGTCCTTCTCCTTGACGACGGGCAGCGGACGTACCGACTTCGACAGCACGGTGAACTTGCGGCAGTGGACGGACAGCTCGCCCGTGTTGGTATGGAACGCGAAGCCCTCTACGCCTACGAAGTCGCCGATGTCGAGCAGCTTCTTGAAGACCGTGTTGTAGAGCGTCGGGTCGCCCTCGGGGCAGATGTCGTCGCGGCGGATGTAGACCTGGATGCGGCCCGTGTGATCCTGCAGTTCGAAGAACGAGGCGCTGCCCATGATGCGGCGCGACATGATGCGGCCGGCGATGCGAATCTCCTGGTAGTTGCCTTTCGTCTCGTCGTAGTTGTCGGCGATTTCGCGCGCCGTGGCCGTTACTTCGTAGCGGGCGGCGGGGTAGGGATCGATTCCCAGCTCGCGCAGTGCTGCGAGCGACTGTCTCCGGAGCTGTTCCTGTTCACTGAGTTCGATCGTCATACGTTATGCTGTTTTTCGTGAAAATCGGTTTATCCGTGCAAAAGTAGTGAAAAAAGGAATAAGAAGGAAAAGTTTGCGAATCCGTTTTTTGTTTCTAATTCGCCAGTATGATGAATCTCTTTTTCGAATCGGGTTCCGCCGTGCGGAACATCTTGCTGCGATCGGTCTGTGCTGCGGCCGCCGGCTTGCTTTTGTTCGCATGCGCAGCGGGAACAAGGAGGACTCTGCCGGGGAGTACCGGAATCGGCAGTCTTTAGCGGAAGCTCTGCCCGGGGGCGATCCGGGCGGCCAGCCAGCGGAAGATCCGGTAGGCGCCCCAACCCAACAGCAGACCCAGCAAGGTGCCCCAGAACAGATCCATCGGGAAGTGTTTGGCCAGGTAGATGCGTGAGTAACAGATCAATACCGTGCATCCGATCATCAAATAAGCGAACCAGCGACGGCGGATTGCCGCGATCGACAGCACGGCCAGTGCCACGATCGTCGCCGCATGGGCCGAGACCGTGCCGTAGCGGCCGCTGACCGCTTCGACGGGGACATGCACGGCCCAGTCGCCCGGTACTCCTGACTGCCGGATCGCATAGAGCGAGTCGGGCGTGATGGGGAGTCCCTCCAGTTCGGGTGTGAACATCGGCCGCCAGCGCGGCTCGAAATCGGGCAGCAGCCCGCCCAACAGTCCGTTATGCTTGAAGATACCCGACACCATGTCGGAGAGGGCCAGCGCTGCGGTCATCAGAACGATGAATACGAGCAGGTTGCGCCAACCGTAACGACGTCCTACGAGCCACAGGATCAGAGCGTAGAGCGGCAGCCATACGGCGGTGCCCGAGACGGTCAGCATCGCCCGGTCGAGCAGGGGGCCTCCGTCGAAGTTGAGGGCCAGAAAGAGGGAGTGGTCGAAATTCATTTCTCAGAACTGAAAATAGATGAAGGGCTGTATGTCGCTCGACTTGATCTGCATGACGCACCAGATCATCGCTGCGACGAGCAAGACCTGCATGGCGATCGGCGTGCAGGTAACGGCGCGCTGAACCAGCGTGTCGACCTTGCCGGGCAGGAAGTGCAGCAGATAGCCGATGGCGATCAACGCGAAGACTGCGGCATAACCCGAGACGACCTGCGGGATGATCGCAGCATTGAAGTGGTGGAAAATCTGATGGAGGATCAAGGTTACGGTCTGCATCGATTCGGCCCGGAACATCAGCCAGCTGAAGCACACCAAATTGAACGTAATGAAGACGCCGAGAATGCGATTCCACCAGCGCATCTCGCCTCCCGTGCATTTGGCGCCCGGGACGATCGCCAGCCAGAGCTTGTGCAATGCCAGGGCGATGCCGTGCAAGGCGCCCCAGAGGACGAAACGGATGGCTGCGCCGTGCCACAGACCGCCCAGCACCATCGTCAGCAAGAGATTGAAATAGGTGCGGGCCCGGCCCTTGCGGTTGCCGCCCAGCGAGATGTAGAGGTAGTCGCGCAGCCACGTCGAGAGCGAGATATGCCACCGGCGCCAGAATTCGGTGATCGTCGCCGACTGGTAGGGAGCGTCGAAGTTCTTCGGGAAGCGGAAGCCCAGAAGCAGGGCGATGCCGATCGCCATGTCGGAGTAACCCGAGAAATCGCAGTAGATCTGCAGCGCATAGCCGTAGATGCCCATCAGACATTCGAATCCCGTGTAGAGGAGCGGTTCGTCGAAAACGCGGTCGACGAAGTTGAGCGAGATGAAGTCCGAGATGATCGCTTTCTTGAACAGACCCGTCAGAATCAGGAAGATACCCATGCCGAACATTTCGCGCGTTACGACGATCGGGTTCCTGCGGATCTGGGGAATGAAGGCGCGGGCCCGGACGATGGGGCCGGCGACCAGCTGCGGGAAGAACGAGAGGTAGAACAGGTAGTCGAGCCAGCTGTCGAGAGGCCGCAGCTGCCGGCGGTAGATGTCGATCGTATAGCTCATCGACTGGAAGACGAAGAACGAGATGCCCACCGGCAGGAAGATGTTCTGGAATTGCAGGAATCCCTGTCCGAAGAGCTGGTTGGCGATCTCCACCAGAAAATTGGTGTACTTGAAGTAGCCCAGCATGCCCAGATTGACCGCGATACTCAGCATCACGAGTGCCCGCCGGATGCCGCGCCTCGTCGAGCGGAAGATGCCGCGCGCGATCAGGAAGTCGCTGGCGGCGGCCACGATCAGCAGCAGGAAGTAGATGCCGCTCGACTTGTAGTAGAAATAGAGCGAAAAGAGGATGACGTAGATGACGCGGGCCGTCGGCGTGCGGCGGAATGCGGCGTAGAACAGCAGAAATCCCGTGAACAGGAACAAAAAGAGTCCGCTGCTGAATATCATCGGCGACGCGGCATCGTATGTGAGCAGCGTCGCGATTCGAGCGGAGATCTGTTCCGGTGCGGGCAGCGTCATGGCATCGTCGGTTTGAGCGGATCCACGTGGAAGAGCAGTTCCCGGCGGAAACGTTCCATGCGGAGCGAGTCCATGATGAGCGGTTCCTCGGCGGGCTGCCACTTCTGTCGTTCTTCATAAGCGGTGCGGATGCGGTCGTTGAGCGCTTCGAAAAGCGCCTGCGCGATGCGGGTGCCGCCGGCGTAGTTGATGTGGGTGTGGTCTTTGCCGGCCCAGCCGTTCTGCACGAAGCGTTCCATGCCTCCCAATGCGCGCATGGCGTCGCTCGTGGCCCAGAACGCCGCTTCGGCCCGGCGGGCCGCCTGCCGCTGGTAGGCCGTCATGTAGGGTACGGAGTTCATCGGCCGGACGCCGTTTTCACCGCGCACTGCGCGGTCGCTGACACCCATCACCAGCACCGCCGCGCCGGGGAAGCACTCCCGGACGAAGGTGATCATCTTCTCGATCTTCGCCGCATAGTTGGTGTAGTTGTAGACTCCGGCCTGCATGATGTTCAGACCGTATTGGAGGATCACCAGATCGTAGTCGAGCATGGCGTCGATCTGCGCGTCGATCGAAGGGTCGGTCCAGAACATGGCCTGCCCGTTGTTGCTGCGGATCGAATAGTTGTCCACCGAAATGCCGTCGCCCTCCAGCACGGCCCCGTAGCCGATGAATCCCTCGCTGCCCGAGAGCAGGCGGAATCCGAGCGATCCGATGCGGGGCGCCTCGACGGCGATCTGCCGGACGGCCGGGTCGCCCTCGACGGTGAATTCCTGACGCAGCGTGTCGTTCACCGTAATTTCGATCCGGCTGTCGGCGGGCGAGAGGAAGAAGATGCGGCCGCAGGTGCAGGCATCGAGCCGGTGACGGTAGGAGGTCGCTTCCCAGCGGGTCGAGGCTCCGTCCGCAGGTTGGCAGACCCAACCCGAGACGTAGAATTTGTCGCGCAGCGACTCGGGGGTCTTCCGGCGCTGCATGATGTTGTAGGAAGTCCAGCCTTTCGAGGTCGTTCGCACCGTGCGGCGGAAGGCCGTGAGCGGCGAGGCCATCGGCGCGAATCCCGTGCCGCCGCCGCCGTAGGTCTCCTGCAGGCGCTCCCGCAGGTCGGCAGTAAGGATGTCGCCCTCGATGAAGG
>JAIDKM010000186.1 GCA_029051915.1 Alistipes sp.
TTATTACAGCGCAATCGCTCATTCGGGGCTGGGAAACAATGTGGCGGCATTGGAACACGCCAGAAGGGCGGCGGCATTGGAACCCAACAATATGGATTATAAAAGTCTGGTACAGCAGATTGAAAGCGGGGGCAGCTGGTATGAACAGAGGCAGGCGGCCTATGGCTATCCTACCTTCGGCGGAGGGAATCTTTGCATGAAGATATGCATTGCAAACATGATCTGCAACATGTGTTGTCTGGGAGGAGGATGCTGCGGCGGCCACGGCATGTATTATTATTAGTGCTTGCGCTTTTTCTCATTGTAGATTATAATGGGAAACACAAGATATTGATATGGATATTGTCCCGGGGCACAAGATGTAGATTACAATCCGGTTGTACAGGGGTTGTCAGGGCAGTGGCTTGAAGAGAGGTCGTATCCGTAAGATGCTTGCGGGGCGGCCTTTTTGTTGGAGAGCGGGGGGCCGGGGCGGCTATTTCCGCTCGATGCGTTTGGCCAGACCGCCCTCGGCGGTTTCGCGGTAGAGCGAGGGGAGGTTGTGGCCGGTCTCGTTCATCACGTCCACTACCTTGTCGTACGATACCAGATGCGAGCCGTCGGAGAGCGTGGCGTAGATGTTGGCGTCGAGTGCACGGGCAGCCGCGATGGCGTTGCGTTCGATGCAAGGCACCTGTACCAAGCCGCAGACAGGGTCGCACGTGAGTCCGAGGTGGTGCTCCAGTCCCATTTCCGCTGCATATTCGATCTGCGAGGGAGTGCCGCCGAAAAGCTGGCAGGCCGCGGCGGCAGCCATTGCGCATGCCACGCCGACTTCGCCCTGACAGCCGACCTCGGCGCCCGAAATCGAAGAGTTGGTTTTGGCAATGTTGCCGAAGAGCCCGGCTGTAGCCAAAGCCCGCAGGATGCGGATGCGCAGGAAATCGCGCGAGGTGGCCAAGTGGTAGAGCACGGCCGGCACCACGCCGCTCGAACCGCAGGTCGGGGCCGTTACGACCACGCCGCCCGAAGCATTTTCCTCGGAGGTGGCCAGCGCGTA
>JAIDKM010000187.1 GCA_029051915.1 Alistipes sp.
GTATTCCCAAATTGCCGTTTATGCGTCCCCGAAGCTCCTCGACGGCCTTATTGGTAAAGGATATAACCAAAATCTGGGCCGGGTCGATGCCTCTTTTTTCTACAAGATACCGTACTTTGGCAGCTACCGTCGTGGTTTTTCCGGCTCCTGCTCCAGCAATCACCAGCGTATGATCCTCCTCCGAAAGCACGACTTCGCGTTGTTCTCGGTCGAGGGATATGGCCGGATCACACGCTTTGAGTATGTTGTCGAGATAGGAATTCTCCGATTCGATATGTCGCGAAATGTAGGTGTCGTTATGTTTTCGGATCGTCGGTGATTCCGTTGCAAGGTCGGCCATTGCATCGAACTCTGTCCAAAAATAGTTTATGGCTTCAATATCAAGAGTATGTTTGGAGACATACTCGTCCAATATGTTCGACTGAACAAGCGTAGCATAGAATTGCGATAAATCACGGTATTGTTCGACAAAGCCCTTATAGTCGCTCCGCGCAATAAACCGGTCTTGGGATAGTAAATCCTTGAATGCCTTGTTGAAAGACATAGTTCGGACGTATTCCACGGGGCAATTCTTCGAATTCGGATTCGTCGGAACCGTAGAACCGCTCTCTTGATTTTGTCCAATATTTTTGAAGAAATTTACTATTCCCATTACGTTCAAAAACCGTTTGCCTTACAAAGATAAACATTAAATCGATTATTGTAATTATCATAAATAATCAATCATGGTTTATCCCTTATTTCAAGATAAAAACAATCGCACCCCAGTACTTGCTACCGGGGAGCGATTATGAACTCACGGACGGCTTAATGCGCCGCTTGGATTATTTCAGATCGCGGGCTTTGATACGTACAACTTTGCCGTCGCGCACGACAACCAATTCGCCGTCTTCTTTTCGGGTTTTCTCGACAAGGCGTTTGCGGGCCAACAGAATGCCCGCATTGATTTTCTCTTGCATCTGTTTGATTTCGATCTCACTCATCGTCCGCAATCTTTTCGTAGGATAACGTATCTTCTATATGGATTGTTGCATCTTTTTCGCCCGATGCAATGATTTTGATTTCCTCGTCGGCCGAACTGTTGTCATAGATCGTCCAAAAATCGCATATCGGCGTGTAGAGCGTTGTAAGGTTCCGGATGCCGTTTGCATACCGTCGCCGAATTACATCTTGCGGGATGTTGTGCCCGCCTTCCCGTACCCGGGTAGCGACGCGTTCGATAGCTTGTTCGAGTGTCGGAAGCCAAAAGTAAAGCAAGGTTACAAAATAGCCTTTCGACTATGCTTTCTCAATGAACCGAACGTAGGAACGGGTGGCCAATGTCGTTTCGAATGCGAAATCCCGCCCTTCGGACAGCAGATCATCCATGCGTTGCAGCATCAGTCGTCCGGCTTCGATAGCTACGCTTTCAGGGTTGAACGGCGAAAGCCCTTTCGCTATTTCATCAGCATTGACGAATTCCTTGCATCCCAGCATTTCGGGTAGTACCGTGTAGGATGCGGTCGTTTTTCCCGCTCCGTTGCAGCCTGCTATGATATAAAGTTTCGGCATATCCTTTCGACAAAGATAGCGATTTTCGTGCTATCTCCTGCTCGAATGATGAAAATACGCGCGTTCATGGAAAAATCGCAACCTCGGTTTGCTGGGGTACCCCGGTGTTGACAGGTACCTTTGGGGGTTGCCCGCAAGTGCGGTGGGGCACTTATCTGCTTCTATTCCAGTACCCATGTGCCTCGATGTTAAAAATGATGAGGTACCCTGACAACGGATAGGGGTAGGTACCCACATACCTACCCCAAAGGGTAGCGAGGGTACGGATTTCTACCCTCGATAAGGTGCAGGTACCGTTGTTGAGTTTGAGTATTAAGAGGACTCTTCGCTGTTATCCTCGTCGATGTGCTTGATAGCTTGGGTGGATAGAAAATGTAACCCGGCAATCGGCCGAATAGTATCTCGTACACTCCTAATAGTCGAGTTACGCTTCGTACCCCTCGTAGTAGTAGGATTGTTCGATGCCTTTGAAGATCACTTCCCGGTCGGTTACGCGGTCGGTCAAGGCTGACGAGAGCAGGGTTCGCAGTTCGAGGTCGTTGATCGGGCTGCGTTCCATTGCCGAGAGGTAGGAATCTTTATCGATCCGCTGCCAGTCCACAACCTTGCCGAGCCGGTTTTTCAGCATCATGTCGAGCCAGATGCGTGTCGCCCGGCCGTTGCCTTCCATAAAGGGATGGGCGATGTTCATCTCCACGTACTTGGCAACGATCTCTTCGTAGGTGGTTTCCGGCATCCGTTCGATGACCGGCAGGATTTCATTCAGATAGAGACTGTTCGCAAAACGAAACCCTCCTTTGGCTATGTTGAGCGTGCGGATTTTGCCTGCAAAGTCGTACAACCCGCCGAAAAGTGCCGCGTGAATGTCGCATAAGCCCCGCACCGTGCCGATTTCGATACGGTCTATCGCTCCGCTCTCGAACAGAGCGCGGGCTTTTTCAAGGCTGGCAGCGTCGATTTCTTGCGTTTTCATCTTTTGTCGGTCGAGGTTTCCTATTCCAATGCTGTGCCGCACTGGAAGCGGCCTGTGAGACAAAGGTAGTAAAAATTATGATTTCCTTGTTCGGAGAGGGATTCGCCGCGATGCAAAATCCCCGGAGTTGTGTCTAAATTGTGTACCCGGCCTGAAACGAATCAACCACCTGCATCGCTGCAAGTGGTTGATTTCGAGAGTGACACCGACAGGACTCAAACCTGTAACCTTCTGATCCGTAGTCAGATGCTCTATTCAATTAAGCTACGGTGCCGAATTGCGAATGCAAATATAGGGTGAAAATCCGAATCGAGCAAGAAATTGCGTAAGAATTTTGATAAAAAAATAATGGTAGATTTGCGTAACTCTCTTATGTTGCTGGAAAATAGGCTTGTCTGTTTCGAAAGGCCGAAGAGCAACGGCTGTGTTTATCGGAGGAAATTATTTGATCTCTCGGTCGGGATGGTCGCGCAAGAACTTTTCCCAGCTCTGCGAACCGCCTTTGGATGCTGCTTTCTTTCCGCCGCCGAGTCCTTTGACCCGTTCGCTGCCCATCGCGGCGTTGAGCGGCGAAGCTGTTGTATAGTAGTGGCATAACGCTACGGCCATGCCATCGGTGGCGTCGAGCCGTTGTGGCGGCCGGTCGATGGCGAGCATCCGGCAGACGATGGAGGCCACCTGTTCTTTGGCCGACGATCCGCGACCTGTGATCGCCTGTTTGATTCGCATCGGCGCATATTCCGAGACGGAGAGTCCCCGGCTCAGTGCCGCGGCCATCGCTACGCCCTGTGCTCGGCCCAATTTGAGCATCGACTGCACGTTTTCACCGAAAAAAGGCGCTTCGAGGGCCACTTCGCGCGGTTCGTACTGATCGATCAGTGTTCCGACCCGCTCGAAAATATGAGCCAGTTTGGCATAGGGATCGGTCAGCTTATGCAGGTCGATGTCGCCCAGAACGATTGCGCGCAACGTCCGCCCTTCGACTTCCAGCACGCCGTATCCCATGTAGTTGGTGCCGGGGTCGATGCCCATGATGCGATATGTTTCCGGGGTCGTCAATCTGCAGGACAGTCGTTTTCGCAGGTTGGGTTGTGCAGCATGCGTAGCTCCGTTTCGATGGCTTCGCGCCGCTCCTCGGAGGTGTCCGGATCGTGGAATTCCACGATCAGTGCGGTCTGTCGCTTTTCGAACTCCTCGCGAGCCGTGTTGGTCGGAGTCCCGGAGACGATGATCCGGCCGGGTATCTCGGGGTCGGACTCGACCCGGATGGTGCCTGGTTCGAGAGTCAGCGTCGTGCCGAATGTGCCGCCTCCGTCGTCCGAATCGGAGAGGAATCCCATTTCGGGCGTTTCGGCTGTGCCCTTGAAACGGAATGCTCCGTTCTTGACCCGGGCCGAGTCGAGCAAGTCGTCGCCCGAAAAAAGATAGACCGTACCTTCAAGATCTTCGATCCGCCCTTCGATCGTATAGCGATTGCTGTCGCAGCCGCACAACCACAACAGCAGAACGGCGGCGATTCCCCCAACCTTTCTCACGGTTTATCGGTTTTTCAGTGCGTCGATCTCCTTTTCGGCGTCGCGCAGGCGCTTGTCCAGCTCGGGCAGACGTTTGAAAACGGCTGCCGAACGGTGGTATTGCATGCCCGGAAGTGCCGGATAGCCGAAGCGGATTTCGCCGTCGGGCACGTCCTTGTCCAGTCCGCTTTTCGAACCGACTTGTACGCGGTTTCCGATCGTTACGTGGTCGGCAACGCCCACCTGCCCTGCGAGGAAGCAGTTGCTGCCGACTTTCGAGGTGCCGGCGATGCCCGTCTGTGCCGACGATACGGTGTTGGCGCCGATCTCTACGTTGTGGCCGATCTGGATCAGATTGTCGAGTTTGACACCGTGGCGAATGATCGTCGAGTCGGTTTTCGCCCGGTCGATGCAGGTGTTGGCGCCGATCTCCACGTCGTCCTCGATGACCACGTTGCCCAGTTGGGGAATCTTGTCGAATCCGCCCTCGGCATTGGGCATGAACCCGAAACCGTCGGCGCCGATCACAGCACCGGCGTGGAGGATGCAGCGGGCGCCCACCTTGCAGCCCTCGTAGATCTTCACTCCGGGATAGAGCGTCGTTCCTTCGCCGATTTCGACCCCGGCACCGATGTATACCTGCGGATAGATCTGGCAGTCGGCACCGACTTTCGCACCCTCCTCGACGACCGCGAAGTCGCCAACATAGCAGTTCTCGCCGATCGTCGCCTTTTCGGCGATCGATGCCCGCGGGCTGATTCCCGTGCGACGGGGTTTGGCGGCATTGTACATTTCGAGCAGCTTCACGACGCAGGCCCCGGCATTTTCTACCTTGATAAGCGTCGCCGTTACCGGATGCGAGGGCTCGAACGTTTTGTCCACCAGTACGATGCTGGCGCCGGTAGTATAGAGATGGGGTTCGTATTTGAGGTTGGTCAGATAGGCCAGCGATCCGGCTTTGCCCTGTTCGATCGACGAGACGGTATGCACCGTCGCCTGCTTGTCGCCTACGACTTCGCCGCCCAAGAACCCGGCGATCATTTCGGCTGTAAATTCCATTGCCATATTATTATAGGTATTTTGTGATATCGATTCCTGCCGGCAAAAACTCTTCGGCCGAGCGGCCGAATGCCAGCACTTCGCGGACGGTCGACGCCGAGATGTCGGCCACGTCGGCCGGAGTGAAAAGCACGACGGTCGTCAGCGACGGATAGAGCCGGCGGTTGGCGGCTTCCATCGTGCGCTCGTATTCGAAGTCGGAGGTATTGCGCACGCCGCGGACGATGGCGCAGGCGCCGACAGCCTGGGCGAAGTCGCCCGTCAGCCCGGTGTAGATGCACGCTTCGACTCGCGGATCGGCCGCATAGAGATCGTCGATGAGCCGTTTGCGGTTTTCGACGCTCAGTAGTCCCCGTTTCGACAGATTGTGCCCGATGCCGATCACCATCCGGTCGAACAGCTTCAGCGCCGCTTCAACCAGCGCTGCATGGCCGCGGGTGAAGGGATCGAACGATCCCGGGAAGATAGCGATCCTTTCCATACAAAACAAAGGTAATGAAAAAATTAAAAATGAAAAATCGGGAGCCGAAAATCGTCTTCCCGAAATCGCTTTCCGGTTCTTTCCTCGCACTCGCCCGGAATGGCTTCTCGATTCTTCATGACGAAAACATGCTCTCCATGGCAGCGGCCACACGTTCGGCGATCAGCGACATGTAGGGTATTTCGCCGCAATGTCCCAGCGCCGTAACGCCCCGATGATCGACGTAGAACAGCTCTTCCATTCGGGGCAGCGCTTCGGCGGCGAGGAATTCTTCGCGCAGTGTTATTCCTGCGGCCCGGATGGCGCGCAGGGCCAGTTCGCGTTCGGCGCTCGGCGGAGCGAGGGAGGCGATGAT
>JAIDKM010000188.1 GCA_029051915.1 Alistipes sp.
GGTAGGTGCCTTTGGTCTTCTTCTCCTCGTCTTTGGGAGCGTTGCACTTCTCCAGCGAAATAATCAGTTCGTTGTCCTCGTTGATGTGGACTTTGAAATCTTCGCGGGTCATGCCGGGTGCCGCCACTTCGACTTTGTAGCCGTTTTCGTCTTCAAGAATATTGACTGCCGGGGCCGTCGTGTTGCGGTGCTCCAGCCACTCGGGGGCCAGCCAGTCGTTGAAGATGCTCGGCAGCCAGTTGTTCTGATTGCGTTTTGCAGGTATCATGGTTGTCGTTTTTGGTGTTCTACTTTCCCGCGCAACGCGCGCAGGCTCTGTTCCCGCCGCAATTCCCATGCCATCGCTCCGGCCGCCTCCCACAAAAGGCCCCCTCCTTTCCGAAGACACAAAAAGACGAGAGTCGCTCATCGCAACTCTCGTCTTTCAAGTGGTACCACCGGGAATCGAACCAGGGACACAAGGATTTTCAGTCCTTTGCTCTACCAACTGAGCTATGGCACCATCCCGACAACAGCGGAATATTCCGTATTATCGTGGCACAAAGGTAAGCAAAAAATTCGAAACTGCAAATTCCGTACTTATTTTTTCGCCTGCCGCACAAAAAAACAGCGGAGAGAAGGGTTCTCTCCGCTGGAATATCCCATAAAATCCGGCTTACAGCAGGCGCCGGAGCTCCGTACGGCTGGCCGTCGCAGAAACGGCCGACTGCCGGATCTCTGCCGGAACGGCCTCGCGCCGGTATACTCCGACTTCCGCCACCGACGTCCGGCTCGTCAGAGTCAGCGTCGCGCCCGTTTCGTCGACCGCGAGTTCGTAGGCGCTGCCCCACGGCGTGCCGTCATCGTAGCGGCCCGACAAAGTCGTACCGTCATAGGCCCATTGACCTTTGAAAGTCTGATAGTCGATCCGTTCGATCTGTTGGTAGATGGCGAACGTACGGTCTTCGTTGAAAACCACATAGGCGTCGAACTCCGTCGGCGCAGCTCCGCACCACTGAACCAGGTGCCATTCTCCGGTGAATTCCACAGGCGACGGCGTCTTTTCGTCGGAGGATCCGCATCCCGCCAGCAGCAGGACGACGAATGATGCGAACAGCAGAACAATATTCTTTTTCATAATCCGATTCATATTTTACATCCAACCTCCGTTTTCTGCCTGAACGCTGCGCGCAATGATGGCGAACTCTTTGGTTACGGGCAGACCTCCCATGCTTTCGTCGCTGCCGGCCGTATCGCCTCCGGCAATGGCCGTGATGCGGATCTTCGCTACCCCAGGCTTGTTGCAGCGGATCTGCAGCTTGCCGTAGGAGATCTGGGGGGCTTCGGTCAGACCGAGCTTGGTCATTTCCTCTTCGCTCATCGAGACGTCCGTATAGGTCAGTCGCGAAGCCGCCGCACCAAAATATTCGTTGAGTGCAAGGAGCTGTTTCGTACCGACTTTGGCGCGCAGACACGGTGTGCCTTCCACCTGCATCAGAAGCTGATAGGCATCGATGGCACCCGTACCCATCTTCCTATAGTATTCGGCGAGATTGATCGAATTCTTCACACCGTCGAGATAGTTGTCGATATCATTTACCGAGGTGAGCAACATGGCATTGAACTCCTCGCGGGTAAAATTCTTGCCCAGCTGCAGTGCATAGGAAAGCCCCAGCGCCGCTACGCCCGACGCGTGAGGACAAGCCATCGAAGTACCTTGCATGAAGCCGTAGTCGCTGCCACCGTAGAGTTCAGACGGCAGGGTCGAAAGTACCTGGCTCGATTCGCCGTCGGCTGCAATTTTGTAATCGCCGCCCGGCGCTGCAATATTGCAACCGGGACCATAATTGGTGTAATAGGCAGGCAGGAAATCGGGCGAGAAGGACGTTACTGAAATATAGTCGCGGTAGGCTCCCGGATAGGCCGCCATGCTTTTCGCATCGTTGCCTGCCGCAAAGATCACGATACCGCCGTCCACGGCTTCGCAGTTCCGGGAAGCAATAAAGTAGTCGATGGCCTGCTTCTCTACAGCCTGCGACCGCACATACTGAGCATCGGAAGTAATCGATCCCGCTTCGTAACCGAACGAGCACTGGAGAATTGCAGCGCCGTGATCGGCTGCATACTTGATCGCTTCGGCAGTTACGGCGACAGAACCAGAGCTGTTCGAGTCGCCGGAAAAAATCTGGCACGACATGATCTTCACGCCATCGCCGTTGCCCGTACCGCCAGCCACACCGCAGACACCCGTGGCGTTGTTGTTGACAGCAGCTACTGTTCCTGCAACATGAGTGCCGTGCCCTGTATCGTCTTGCTCGGGATCGACAGGATGATGCTTGTCCCAAGTGATCGGGCCGCGAGCCGCGAAATTATAGCCGTGGATATCCTGCATGTCGGGATCGGGATCGGGGTTGATCCACATGTTGGCGACCAGGTCGGGGTGAGTATATTTCACCCCCTCATCGACCACGGCAACAATGATGCGCGGATCGCCGGCCGTGAGTTTCCAGGCTTCGCTGACGTTGATATCGGCCCCGGCACGAGCAGTCTGTGCTATGCTCTTGTTTCCCGTGTTGTTATAGTGCCATTGACGCCCGAACAGGGGATCGTTGAACGTTCCCGACACGGCGGCGGCCTGCACTGCAGCTCGCAAAGGCCGGGCTCGGAACTCGTCGGCACGCTTCAGCGCAGTATTGAACTGCACACGCTGCACCTCGGCAATGGAGGCCATCCGTCGTGCTGCATCGGCAAGATCGGCAGTATCGTCGAACTCGACAAGGTACCATTTATGCAATCCGGCTGCACGCGTGCGTTCCTCGCTCTTGGGGTTGAAAGAGAAAACGCGGCGAAGCGAACGGACTTGCAATCCTTCGAAAATCTCGTCTACGGAGCCGATGCCGGAGCGTGTTACGGCCGCCCGGGTAACAGCTGCGGTTGCCGTAGTGGCTTCGATCTGTTCGACGGCTTCGTCATCGAAGCAGACAAGCAGCGATCCGGCCATGGCACAAGTCGCCGTATTGACGATCTTCTGCGCTTCAGCATCTCCGGACCCGTAGCCGGTCGCACCCGGAGATTCCGACAGCGGATCGGACGAGCAGGCAGCGAAGAAAATCGCTGCAAAGAGTAAACATTTTTTCGTAAACATGCGTCTTATAGGTGTTTAGGGAAAGAAGCCGACTCTTGCGAAGCCGGCTCCTTTCGGTTGTTGTTAGACAGAACTATCGAACGCGGAGCGCCTGCTTGGCGACGATCCGGGTGTCGATGCTGCCGCGTCGCGGCAGCGTACCTGCATCGAACGACGTGGCAGCCTTGACTGCTCCCAGCGCCGGCATCTCGACCGGTTCGATCGTCCGGGCCGCGTTGCTTACGCTCTTGTTCGCCTTCATCTCGTCGATCAGGACGCGCATGCGCTCACGGCCGCGAAGTTCCACGAGGTTGTTCGGCGTCGAAACATTAAGTGCCAGCTCGCGGAACGAGTGCATCGCCTTCTTGGCAGCAGCGGCGGTCGTCCCGTCGGCTACGGCAGGATCCTCGAACATGATGTTGTAATAGAACGCCCAGTTGCCGAGTGCATTCGTCGCTTCAGCATCGGTATAAGCCTTGAACAACATACCGTTGATGTTGTAATTAGGATTGTTGGATACCAATGCCATATAACCTTCTCCGACAGAGCCGCCGATCATAGCATAGTTGCCGGTCGTGCCCGAACCGCTCGCAGTATCGATGAAAACAGGCATCAGATAGAGGGTCGATCCCTTATAGGTGAATGTACCCGTCAACTGGTTGCCCAACGTATAGAACACTCCGTTGTAGTACTCCCATACTACCGTATCGTCCGTTTCGGATTCGCCGAAAGACATTCCTTTGACATTGATGGCATCGATGCTGTCCTCTCCGTCGTCTACATCGTCTTCGGTATTTTCCGAGAACGTAGCTTGACCGAACTGCTGACGCTTGGTATTTCCATTTTCATCGTAATAGTCTACGGCCCACAAGTTCCACGTCTTGAAGAGCTCTGCTTTCCCCCCCCCGATTTGGGAGAGATCCGACGCCGTATAGGTACGTTTCAGCGGGTGAGGCGTGCCTTCGGTAGTAGCCGTGGCAGTTACCAGCTTAGAAACATAGCCGTTGAATGCCTTGACTGCCAACGTGTACTCCGTGCCGCCGACCAGATTGCCGACGACAGCCGAAAAACCGATGGTGTTGATATCTTCCAGTTGCGTATCGGTAAATGCCTTGCCGTTCTTCGTCATGTAGGAATTCAGATCGGCCGGCAATTTATCCGTTTCGATCAGTGCATAGGATCCCGAAACAATGTCCTTGCCATAGATATAAATTTCAGCGGAATCTTCCGACGTATAGCCCTGCGGGGCATACTTCTCGGTAATGGTAATGCCGCATGCGATGATCACCGCCGTTGCTTCCTCGTCGCCGGCCTTGACGTAGCCGAACGAGATATGTTGAAAGCCGACCAGTTCATTTTTCTCATCGTAAGCGTTGGCTACCATCGTGTAAACGCCCGTAGCGTCGAACGATGCGGAAAGAGTACCCGTTGCGGTCATTTCTTGGCTTTCCGTCTCGCCGGGTGCGAT
>JAIDKM010000189.1 GCA_029051915.1 Alistipes sp.
CGAAAGAGGCACCGAAGGTTCCGTGGCGCGAGGCGGCCGTACGGGCCGGCACATCGACGCCCTGATGCCGCAGACGAGCGTCAACCACCACTCGGAGCGTCTCGACCTTTATGCCAATGCGTGGGTCTCGATCCAGAACGACTCGTTCCTCTCCGATGAACGGACGACCTACGCCTCGGCCGACACGCGGCTCGGAGCCCACACCGACAAGTTCGAGCAGGAACGCAACTTCGGATTCAAGGCGGGCGGCATCTATGAAATCGCCTCCCGCCAGAGCATCGGGCTCGAAATCGACTACTGGCACGACAACGAAAAAGGCCCCACGGACACCTACACCGACTTCGCGGCGGCGCTGCCGACACGCACCGTGAGCCGCTACGACACGCGCAGCTACGGCGACGGACTTTCGGCGACGTTCAACTACATCCTGAAGATCGACACCTTAAGTTCGACCCTGAAGCTGCTGGCCGACTACAATCTGCGGGATAACGAAACGAACAACGACAACCGCAGCCGCATCACGATACCCGGGCAGGCGCAGGCGCTCGACTCGCTCTACCGCAACCGCTCGGCGGCCCGCTACCATGTGGCCACGGCGACGCTGGCCTTAGAGAAGAAGTTCACGCCGAAAATCGCGCTGCGGGCCGGAGCGAAGTACACCTACAACGACATGCACAACGATGCGCTTTACGAATACCGCCCCTCCGAGACGTGGCTGCGCGACGAAGGCCACACCTTCCGCCTTGGCTACACGGAGCAGATCGCGGCGGCCTACGGCATCGTCTCGGCGAACCTGGGACGCTGGAGTATGGTGGCCGGACTGCGCGGCGAATACACCCATACGGCGGGCAAGCGCAGCGCGGTGAAACAAGACTACTTCTCGCTCTTTCCCAATGCCAACGTCTCCTATGCCCTGACCGGAGACGGCGCCTACATGCTCATCGCGCAATACGCCCGCACGATCGAACGCCCGCGCTTCTGGTGCCTCAATCCGCAACGGACGCAAATCTCGGACTACACCTACCAGACGGGCAATCCCGAACTCGAACCCTCCTACAACCATGACGCGAGTCTGACGCTCGTACTGGCGCACAAATACACCCTCACGGGCGGCATAACGATTCAGACCGACCAGATTCAACAGACGATGCAGGCCGATCCGGAGAACCCCGACCTGCTGCAACTGGCCTGGATCAACTACGACACGACGAAGAACTACTACCTTTCGGCCAACGCCCCGCTGCAACTGACGAAGTGGTGGATGCTGAACCTGAACGCGACCTACGTCCGACAAGGGCAGCGCATGGAGCAGAACGGCCCCGAAAACCATTACGACTTCTATTTTGCGAACGTCTCGACGACCTTCACACTGCCGGCGAAATTCTGGATCGACCTCTCCTACCGCTACCAGAGCCGCCAGACGGTGGGCA
>JAIDKM010000019.1 GCA_029051915.1 Alistipes sp.
ATGACCGCCGCCGTTGAAATAACGCCGTGCGAAAAGGTTGACGTCGACATCGCCCCGCGAGCGCAGCGACACGCGGATGAACTTGCGGTGCGCAAGGAAAATGGCCGACATCTTCATCTTCTTGATCGTCAGCGCATAGTTCACGAATCCCTCGCTGTCGCCCTGCTGGAACTGGAAGCGGCGCATCTCATGTTCCATAAGCGACATGTAGGCCACCGTTCCCTCCTCGATGATCTGCATCTTGCGGTTGATGGCATAGCCGAACAGGCGTGCGCGCCCTTCGGTGTAGGCGTTGTAGACGTTGTTGTGAATGGTCGGAATGTGAATGCCCTGCTCCACCAGCACCGCCACGGCGCGGAACAGCTCCGGCGTCAGCGACGAAAAGGCGAAGTTGCCCGTATCGGTCATCATCCCCACGTAGAGAGCTTCGGCCATCGGCAGCGAGATCGCCCCGGTGCCGAAAAGCGCTTCGATCAGCCGATAGACCAGGTAGCAGGTGCTCGACGACTGGGGATAGGAGAACATCGCGTCGAAACCCTCGTCGGGCGAAAGGTGATGGTCGATCAGCACGCGCCGGGCCGTGGTATTGGCGGCGATCGTATCGCTGAGAATCTCCAGGCGCGAAAGCGAATTGAAATCCAGACAGAAAATCATGTCCGCTTCGGCCACCGCCCCGACGGCACGTCCCTCGGTATCGTTCTTGAAGATGACGATCTCGCCGATGCCGGGCATCCAGTCAAGAAAATAGGGATATTTGTTCGGTACGATGCAGACGACGCTGTGCCCCATGTTGCGCAGCGCCTCGGCCCACGCCAGCGAAGACCCTACGGCATCGCCGTCGGGGTTGGTGTGGGATACGATTACGATCCGCTGCGCAGGACGGGCAAGCAGCTCACGCAGGCGGTCGATCTGTTCGGTGGATATATTCATCGCTCGGGTTTTAACACCGCAAAGATAGAGAAATCCGCAAAATATGGAAATAAAAATCAAGTTCTCCCTTCTGAAGGCCGTGCGGCCGGAGAGTCATCAATCTTCATAAACCAGACTGGCGCCCCGTTCGTCGACCGTTACGGTCGCCCGGCGGCCCAGATAGATCGCCAGATTGAGCCGGTCGTGGCCCGCCGGAAATCCGAAAACCACCGGAATGCCCAGGGGCGCCAGTGCCGCGGCGATCGTCTCGCAGGCATCGGCTCCGAACTGTTCGCCGCCCCACATGCGGGTGAAGTCGCCGACGACGACCGCCGCCACGTTGTCCAGCGCTCCGCTGCGCAGCAGCTGCACCAGCATGCGGTCGACCCGGTAGACATGTTCGTTGACCTCCTCGATGAAAAGGATCGTCGGCTCCTCCGGCGCCATCCCCTCCCGCGTGCCGCACGCCGCGCAGAGCACCGTCAGGTTGCCGCCCGCCACGCGGCCCGTCGCCTTTCCGGGGACGTCGAGCGGATGAGGCGGCACACCGAACCGTCCGGACATTCCGAACAGCGCCCGCCGCAGCGACTCGGCCGATGCCGGGTCTTCCCAGAAGAACTTCGACCCCGGCATGGGGCCATGAATGCTCTCCACACCCATCCAGGCAAGGGCCATGTGAAGCGTCGTGATGTCGCTGAATCCCACCAGCCACTTGGGATTCCGCCGCAGCTCCTCCAGTCGCAGCAGCGGCAGCAGCCGCACCGAGCCGTATCCGCCGCGGCAGGCAACGATCGCCTTGACCGAAGTGTCGTCGATCATCTGTTGCAGGTCGGCCGCCCGGGCAGAATCCGGTGCCGAGAAATAGGGTTCTTCCGCCCCATAGCAGTGGGGCGAGAACTTCGCATGGAGCCCCCATGAGGCGAATTGCTCACGGATGCGGGCCGTATCGGTTCCTTCCGGCAGACGGCCTGCCGGCGCCACCAGCCCCACCGTATCGCCGATCTGCAGGTAGGGCGGCCGGACGAATGCCGGCGGATCGGCCGCCCGCGCAGCGAACGCTCCCCAAAGAGCGAACAGAAGATATGTCGTGCGAATCGTCATCCTCGAACAAATGTTTATCTGCGGCGCACCAGCGCTTC
>JAIDKM010000190.1 GCA_029051915.1 Alistipes sp.
GCCCTATATCGCTTCGGCATGGGACAACCGCTTCGTAGCCAATTTGAGCGCTACCTACGATTTCCCGCGGGCTTGGAGCTTCGGCGCCAAGCTGAGCGCGGTCGGCGGAGCTCCCTATACGCCCTACGATCTCGACCGATCCGCTCTCAAGGAGGTATGGGATGCGCAGGGACGTCCCGTTTACGATTATGCTTTGTACAATACCGGCCGACTCGGTAGCTTCGCACAGCTCGACGTGCGCATCGACAAGAGTTTCTATTTCCGTCGTTGCATGCTCGGTCTCTACCTCGATCTGCAGAATGTTACGGTCAGCAAGCTGCGCCAGCCCGACGTGGTGATCTCCACCGGAGTCGTCGAAGATCCGTCGCTTCCGCTCTCCGAGCAGCGTTACCGGATGAAAACCATCTCCCGCAGGAGCGGTACGCTGCTTCCGTCGGTAGGTATCACCGTAGAATTTTAATCCGTACACAGCCGTTTTTCGATAGCGGGGCGTATCGCAGCACCTACCTGTTCGGCTATTCGGCGCATGCCTTCGGCCGTGGGGTGGCCATGTTGCTTGTCGATTTCGTGCAGGCGGATCATCGCGATGCCGTAGCGATCGCTTATTTCTTCGATAGCCGAGACGATCTCTTGCGACAGACCGGTGTTGACGATGTTGAAGATTGCGGCTTCGGGATGTTCGCGCTGCAGGGTGTCGAAAAGTTTGCAGAGCGCCGGGCGGAATGCGTAGAGGTCGTCGGCCGTCCACTCGCCGTAGACGTTTTCTCCCACAGGAACTTTGGCCCAGGAGTCGTTCGTGCCGCCGAATACGAGGACGATGTCCGGCATGCCGATGTCGCCCGCGCGGGCGATGAACGAGCGGTCGGAGTAGTCGGCTTCGTCGTAGCCTGTGTTGCAGATCGTCGAACCGGAGTAGGAGCAGTTGCGTTCGAGCCGCAGGTTGCATTCTTCAAGAAGAATGCTCCACCAGGTCTGCTCGGCCTTGTGTACGTTGAGCGACGGGTAGTAGATCAGGTTCTCGGCGGGCGTTACGTGTCCGGCGAACGTGGAATAGGAGTCTCCGAGAATCGACACGCTCTTTTGGGCGGACTGGGCGGTCGCCGTCGCTGTTGAGAGCGCGATGGCAAAAAATGCGGACAGCAGTCGTTTCATGTTATTGCGGTGTTTATAATTTCAATTTGACGGTGCGGCCTGCCGGGCATTCGACTTCGCGCACCGAGCCGTCGGGCAGACGCAGGGTGATGCGTTGGCTTGTTCCGCTGCGAAGCGTATG
>JAIDKM010000191.1 GCA_029051915.1 Alistipes sp.
GAAGTAGACTTCCTGCTTAACGTCGAAACGGCGGCGGATACCGCTTCCGACCGTACCGATCTGCAGCAATTCCTTGTTGCCGAGCGACATCGAAAGGCCTTCGCCGAAAAGATCGCTGGCGAGCGGTTCGGTTTTGAGTGCATAGATATCGATGCCGAAGCGGCGCAACAATTTCTCGGCCACAGCCCTGAGGGTGAAGAACGACGCTTTCTCCGGCTTGACGTTCCACGACTGCGGCTCGGAAAGGCCCGTAACGGCAATCGCCAGCCGATACTCCTCCGAATAGGCGGCCAGCGGATTTTCGTCTGCACGCCGATCGGCATCGTAGAAATAGCAGTTGCCGAATTCATAGAGACTCAGATCGCCGTTCTTGCGGTTGGCATTGAGTGCCACGGCTTCCAGCATGTTGAACAGCAGCGTCTGGCGCATGACGTTGAGATCGGTGCTCAGCGGATTGAGAATCCGCACGCAGCGTTCGGCCCGGCAGGCCTGCAACCCCTCGTAATAGGCCCCTTTGGTCAGCGAGTTGGACATGATCTCCGTGAACCCGTTGGCCGTCAGAAAATCGGCCGCAAGGTTCATCAGCTTGCTGCGGTCGGGCCGCGGAGCATAGGAGAGCGTCGACCGCACTCGCGCGGGAATCTCCACGTTGTTATAGCCGTAGATGCGCAAAATATCTTCGATCAGGTCGGCTTCGCGCTGCACGTCGACCCGGTAGGGCGGCACGGCCACGGTCAATACGCCCGCTTTCTCGGAGAGAATCTTCACCTCCAATGCCGCAAGAATGGTGCGGACGGTCTCTTCGGGGATCTCCTTGCCGATCAGGGCATTGATCCGTGCGAACGAAATATCGAACGTGAAATCGGCGATGGGAGCAGGGTAGTAGTCCGTGATGTCGCTCGAAATCTTGCCTCCGGCCAGCTCTTTCATCAGCAGAGCGGCTCGCTTGGCCGCATAGACCTGCATGTTGGGATCAATGCCGCGCTCGAAACGGAACGACGCATCGGTATTCAGGCCAAAACGCTTGGCGGTCTTCCGTACCCACACGGGATTGAAATAGGCGCTCTCGATGAAGACGTCGACCGTCGCGTCGCCGATGCCCGAATCCAAACCGCCGAAGACACCGGCGATGCACATGGGACGCTTGGCCGAGCAGATCATCAGATCCTTGTCCGTCAGCTTGCGTTCCACGCCGTCCAGCGTAACGAACGGCGTTCCTTCGGCGCATGTGCGTACGACGATCTCGCCGCCCTCAATCTTCCGGGCATCGAACGCATGCAGCGGCTGCCCCAGTTCGAAAAGGACGAAGTTGGTGATGTCGACCAAGTTGTTCTTGGGATTGATCCCGACGGCACGCAGACAGTTCTGCATCCATTCGGGCGAGGGGCCGATCTTGCAGCCCGTTACCGAAACACCCGCATAGCGGGGAGCCGCCTCGGCATTCTCGACACGGATCTTGATCGGCAGATCCTGGTTGTCGGGAGCGAAGGCCGAAACATCGGGCAGCTTCACCTCCGTTTTTTTGCCCTGGCTGGTAAGGTAGGCCGCCAGATCGCGGGCCACACCTATGTGCGACGCAGCATCCACACGGTTGGGCGTCAGCCCGATCGCGATCAGATAGTCGTCCTCGATATGGAGGAATTCGGCGGCCGGCATACCGACACGAGCATCGGCCGGCAACTCCATGATGCCGTCGTGCGACGCTCCGATGCCTAACTCGTCCTCGGCGCACAGCATGCCCAGCGACTCCACGCCGCGAATCTTGCTGCGCTTGATCTTGAACTCCTCGTCTCCGCCGTTAGGGTAGAGCACCGCACCGACGGTGGCGCACAGCACCTTGAGCCCGGCGCGGCAGTTGGCCGCACCGCAGACGATCGGCAGAGGCTCCGCAACTCCGACGTCGACCGTCGTGATGTGGAGATGGTCGGAATCGGGATGATCCGCGCAGGTCAGCACCTCGCCGACGACCACGCCGCGCAGGCCGCCCCGGATCGTCTCGACTTTCTCGAAACCTTCGACTTCGAGGCCGATGTCCGTAAGGATCGTAGCGATCTCTTCGGCCGTAAGGTCGGTGTCGATGTAACGGCGGAGCCAGTTATAGGAGATATTCATAGGATCGGATATTTGATTTCAACGAGATGCAAAGATAACTATTAAATTCGAATATGTCCCCGATCGGAGCCAAATATCTTTCGGAGCCAGCCGGGGCCGGAGGCAACGCGCTACCGCGACCCGAGCCACAGAAAGACCATGCCCACAAGGATGAAGGCCAGATCGACCGCTTTGGCCCGCAGGTTGCGTTCGTGGAAAAGCACGGCCCCGCACAGGAACGAGACGACGACCGAACCGCGACGGATCATCGAAACGACGGAGATCAGAGCCTCCGAATCGCGCAGCGCCATAAGATAGGCGAAATCGGCCAGCGACAGAAAGATCGATATCAGCGGGATGGCCCAGCTCCAGTGGAACGGGGTAGTGGCGTGCCGCCGCGGCCACCAGACAATCGCAACGACGGCAGCCATCATCAGCAGTTGATACAGATTGTACCACCCCTGCACGAAAACCGTATCGAGCCGCGACATGATGAATTTGTCGTAAAGACCGCTCACGGCCCCCGTAATGGCCGCCAGTGCCACGAAGACGATCCAGATATTATGGGCGAAATCGACTCCTTCGCGGCGGCTCGACCGGCTCAGCAGGAACAGCGACAGAAGCGCCAGACCCACGCCGATCCATTGGTAGAAGTTGAGCCGCTCGCCGAACACGAGCATCGCCCCGACAAGCACCATCACGGGACGCGTCGCATTGATCGGCCCAACGATCGTAATGGGCAGATGCTTCATGCCGAAGTATCCGAAGATCCACGACGTCAGCACAATGGCCGACTTGAGCAACACCAGTCCGTGAGCATGCAGATCGCCGGACGTCGATTTCAGCACCGTGCCGTCGAACCAGTCCAGTCCGCATTCGGCCGCAAGAATCGTAGGCAAAAAGATCAACGTCGAGAAAAGCGTGTTGAGCAGCAGCACAGGCAGCACCGCATTGTCGGTGAGCGCCGTTTTCTTGGCCGCGTCGTAAAAGCCCAGCAGGGCCGCAGAGGTGAACGCGAGAGTCAGCCACATATCTTTTTCTATTGGACGCGCAAAGATAGATCTTTCGGCCGAAAACGACAAATCCCGAAAAAATCCGTATCTTTGGTTGGTGCCGAAGATACTGCGCCTCGGAATAACCGCACGCAGCTTGCTGTTTTCTCTCGGCTTATTCGACTTTGGCAGTGCCGAAGATACTCC
>JAIDKM010000192.1 GCA_029051915.1 Alistipes sp.
TTACGCCGACATCCGCAATAGCTTCGGCGACAAATTGAATTCGGTGCGCCTCGCCAACCGTATCGGAGCTGCAGCCGGCAAATACCTCGGTCGCCACATTTTGGAGGGCGAGGTAAGTTACGACAACCGGTTGTTCCACCATTATGGACGTCATACA
Organism: Alistipes sp.; assembly: GCA_029051915.1. Classification (GTDB taxonomy): domain Bacteria; phylum Bacteroidota; class Bacteroidia; order Bacteroidales; family Rikenellaceae; genus Alistipes. The sequence goes on from JAIDKM010000192.1 coordinate 158, forward strand.
CCTTCCGGCGCTGCATTCAGCGGGTTGCTTCTGCCCGGCCCGGTCGCCGATTACGGCGATGTCGATCTCGCGTTGCGGATCGGCGACGACTTTCAGGATCTGAGCCGCGTCAATTTCGAGGTTGCGGTGCATGGGGGCATCTTCTTCGACCACTCCGACGTCGTCGAGCAGGCCCGGCAAAATCGACTCGGCGGCAGCGCTAAAATCGCCCGGGATTTCGGCATCCATCATTTCTCGCTCGAAGCGGGGTACGAGTGGCTGGATGGTCGTAAAAGCCTCTCAGGACTTCGGCAGCAGCAGATCCGTGCCGCCGCCTGGTACGGTCGCGACGGCGGCCTGATCCGTTTCGTCGTGGGAGCTGATTACTACCACGACCGTATGAAAGGGGAGGAGAACGGGAATTACGTGCTCCCTTATGCGCGGGTCGATTTCAAACTCGAAGCTCGCGAGTTCAAGCCTTTCATCGAGATCGACGGCAAGGTGCACGACAACAGCTTCCGGTCGTTGACTTACCTGAATCCTTACGTCGTCGACGGAGTGTGGCTGGGTAAAAGTTCGGTCGATTACAACGTGCGGCTCGGTTTGGGCGGTGCTCTCTGGAACAATCGCTTCGACTACCGCGTCTACGTCGCTTTCTCGATCCACGACAACCATGTCTATTGGACTGGTGATTACTTCGCCGACCGACAGAACGTCTGGTTTTCGGGTACCGTAACGCCCGTCATGTCCCGGCAGACCGTCGGTTCGTTGCACGGCGAGATCATCTATCGCCCCCTCAGCCAGTTGCAGATCGATCTGGGATTGCACGGCTATCTCTACAACGACGAGGCGCTGCGGATTCATGAGAAGCGCACTACGTTGGGCAACGGCGAACCCCAGTTCCGGGGCAATGCCGCAATCCGGTATCGGGGGCGTAAGGTCGCTTTCGGCGTCAGCGTCCGGGCCGAGAGCCGTCGGCTCTGGAGCATGTTCGTTACCCGGGCCGACGAGGTGGCTTTCGATCGTTTCTCGGTGCCGTTTTCCCTCGATCTGGGCGTCGACTTCGAATGGAAGATTTCGGGGTGTGTCTCCGTCTTTGCCGAGGGGCGTAATTTGCTCGACCGCAGGCTCTACGAC
>JAIDKM010000193.1 GCA_029051915.1 Alistipes sp.
GATCATGTCGGACAAGCATGAAGAGACCATGCCGATCTGATCCTAGAAAAGCTCGTAGAGAGTGCGTTTGGAGATGCCGACGCTCTGCGCCACCTCATCGACCCGAACGGCGCGGATGCCGTTGCGGGCGATGAAATTCTGCACAGCGAGGAGCACGTCCTCTTTGGTGGCTCTCCGTTTCATTACTCGGTCTCGATTTCGCGGCCGCCGCCGAGCGCCTGGTAGAGATTGACGACGCCCTGGATCTCGTCGAAGCGATCGGAGATCTGAGACAACTGTGCCGCGAGCAACGACTGCTGGGCGGTGAGCACCTCGAGGTAGGTGGTCGGCGAGTGCTGCATCAACAACTCGGTGCTCTCCACGGCGCGCTCCATAGCCTCGATCTGCTTGACGCGCAAGTCGGCTTTGGCGCTGGCCGACTGGTATTGAGTCAAGGCGTTGTTGACCTCGGCGCCGGCGTTGAGCAAGGTCTGCTGGAACGAGAGTTTCGACTCCTCCTGCTGGGCCTTCATGATCTTGACGCGGGCCCGGTTGGCGCCGGCATTGAAGAGCGGCTGCAACAACGAAGCGGCGGCGTTGAGCAACAATTTACCGGGATTGACGATCATCGAACCGGCGCTGTTGGTCCAACCGGCGGCACCGCTGAGCGTGATGGTCGGATAGAGAGCCGACCGAGCCTCGGCCGTGGCGTAGTAAGCCTGCATCAAAGCGAATTCGGCAGCCCGCACGTCGGGACGATTCGAGAGCATCTGCACCGGAACGCCCACGACGAGCCGGTCGGGCATCCGCTGGGTCATGAGCGACCCCCGCTCGATGGCCTGCGGCGCACGCCCCAACACCGAACAGAGGCTGTTCTCGACCTGCCGGATCTGGAAGGCGATGTCGTGGAGCGAAGCCTCGATCGAGTAGTAATTACCCTCGTACTGAGCCACGCCGGCCTCGTTGGTCATGCCGGCCTCCTTCATGGAACGCATGGTCTCGACGCTCTTGCGCCATTTGGCGGCCGTCTCGCGCGTTACCTGCTCCTGGCTGTCGAGCATCAACAACGTGTAATAGAGGTTGGCGACGCCCGAAATCAACTGGGTGCGCACGGCCTGCCGGTACTCCTTGCTCTGGGCGTAGACGGCGCGGGCCTTCCGCTTGGAATTGGTCAAGGCGTTGAAGATGTCGAACTGCCAGCTGGCCGTGATCGGAATATTGTAGGTTTTGGTGGCCGGGCTGTTGTCGAAGCTGCTGATCGCACCCTGCGGCGCGAAGTTGAACGACGGCAAGTAAGCCAGCCGTGCCGACTTGAGCGCGGCCTCGGCCTCCTGGACGCGCCAATAAGCGGCCTGCATGTCGGAATTGTTGTCCAACGCCTCCTCGATGAGCGCCTGCAACTGCGGGTCGGTGAAGACCTCCTGCCAGGCCACGTTGCCGAAAGTGTCCGTGTCGGCGCTCTCGGCCGAGCCGTAGAGCCCGTCGGTCTGCACGTCGGGGCGCGTATAGGGCTTGTAGATGCCGCAGCCGGTCATGGCGACTGCCAAGCATACGATGACGATTCTTTTCATATTACTCCTCTTTCTCGTTTTTGCTATCCTCGATCTCGGCGCGGACGGACCACTGCGGATCAGGATCGATCTCCAAAGGTTTGATCTTCTCCTGCAACGTCTGGAAGACGATGAAGAGGGTCGGCACGAGGAACAACAAAGCCAACGTACCGACGATCATACCGCCGACGACACCCGTACCGAGCGTCGAGTTGCCGTTGGCGCCCACGCCGCTGGCCAACACCAACGGGATCATAC
>JAIDKM010000194.1 GCA_029051915.1 Alistipes sp.
GGTCCCCTGTTGGCCTGCGGGGCCGAGGTCATTGATGTCGGGATGTGTACGCCGCCCGGCACCGAGCTGGACGTAATCACCAAAAAGGCGGATGGCGGCATCATCATCACGGCGTCGCATAATCCGCGCCAGTGGAACGCACTCAAGTTGCTCAATGCCGAGGGCGAGTTCCTCTCCGACGCCGAGGGCCGGCGCGTGCTGGCCATGTCCGAAGAGAGCGATTTTGTCTATCCGGAGATCGACGGCATCGGTCGAGTGCTTTTGCGCGAGGATTTCAACGACGAGCATATCCGCCGCGTGTTGGCATTGCCTTTGGTCGACGTCGAGGCTGTGCGAATGCGGCGTTTCAAAGTGGTGGTCGACGCGGTTAATTCTGTAGGCGGCGTCGTTATTCCGAAATTGTTGCGCGAGTTGGGTTGCGAAGTCGTCGAACTCAACTGCGAGCCGACGGGCGAATTCGCCCACAACCCTGAGCCGCTGCCGGAGAATCTGACGCAGATCGCCGACGTCATCGTGCGGGAAAAAGCCGATCTGGGAATCGTGGTCGATCCCGATGTCGACCGACTGGCATTCGTCAGCGAGGACGGTTCGATGTTCGTTGAAGAATATACACTGGTTGCCGTGGCCGATTATGTGCTTTCGCGCAAGGCGGGCAATACGGTTTCGAATCTCTCGTCGTCGCGGGCTCTGCGCGACGTAACGCAACGCTATGGCGGTTCGTACCATGCGTCGGCTGTCGGCGAGGTGAACGTGGTAGCGAAAATGAAAGAGGTCGGCGCCGTGATCGGCGGCGAAGGGAACGGCGGAGTGATCTATCCGGAACTGCACTACGGTCGCGATGCGTTGGTCGGTACGGCGTTGTTCCTTACCTGGCTGGCCGAAAAGAAGATGAAGATGACCGAGCTTCGTGCCACCTATCCGGCCTACTTCGCATCGAAGAACAAGATTACCCTGACCCCCGAAATCGATGTAGATAAAGTATTGCTTGATATAAAATCGAGAAATTACGGTGGAAATGTGAATGATATAGATGGTGTAAAGATCGATTTTTCGGATAGCTGGGTGCATCTTCGCAAGTCGAATACCGAACCGATCATCCGTATTTATACCGAAGCGAAGACGATGGCTGAAGCCGATGCGCTGGCTCAACGCTTTATCGGGGAAATCAAAGCGATATGCAACCTGTAAAACATGGCCGATATGGATCAAGTAAAACTTTATATAGAAAATAATAAAGATCGTTTTATCAGCGAATTATTCGATCTTCTTCGGATTCCGTCGATCAGTGCGGAATCCGCTCATAAACCCGATATGCAGCGCTGTGCCGAATGGCTTGCTGCGGCATTGGTCGAAGCGGGTGCCGATCGGGCAGAGGTGATGCCTACGGAAGGTAAC
>JAIDKM010000195.1 GCA_029051915.1 Alistipes sp.
TCCCTGGGGATAGTTGTAGGTGCGGATCTTGGCCGAGCGGTCGCCCGTCGAGACCATCGTCTTGCGCTTCGAGGCTATTTCGTCCAGGTACTTCGAGTACTCCAGGTTGAAGACTCGCGTGCGCAGTTCTTCGAACGCCTTGTCGAAGTTCTTGAGCTGCGATTTCTGGTCTTGACACTGCACCACGATTCCCGTCGGGATGTGGGTCAGGCGGATGGCCGAATAGGTCGTGTTGACCGACTGGCCGCCGGGGCCCGACGCGCAGAAGATATCTTTGCGGATGTCGTTCATCGAGATTTCGACGTCGAATTCTTCGGCCTCGGGCAGCACGGCCACCGAGGCGGCCGACGTGTGCACGCGGCCTTGCGTCTCGGTCTGGGGGACACGTTGTACCCGGTGCACGCCCGATTCATATTTCAGCGTGCCGTAGACGTTCTGGCCCGTTACCTTCATCACCGCTTCCTTGTAGCCGCCCGCGGCTCCGTCCGAGAACGAGGTCAGTTCATAGCGCCAGCCCTTCGACTCGACATATTTGGTGTACATGCGCAGCAGGTCTCCCGCAAATATCGCCGCTTCGTCGCCGCCCGTGCCGCCTCGGATCTCGATGATGGCGTTCTTCGAGTCTTGCGGGTCTTTGGGTATGAGCAGCAGCTTGATCTCCTCCTCCATGCGTTCGATCGCGGGTTCCAGTTCGGCGATCTCCCCGCGGGCCATTTCGCGCATCTCTTCGTCCTTGTCGTTGGCCAGCACATCTTTGGCTTCCGAAAGGTTGGCTATGGCCGTGCGGAATCGTTCCGAGGTCTCGATGATCGGTTCGAGTTCCTTGTACTCCTTGTTCAGTTGCACGAATTGTTTCACATCGGCGATCACTTCGGGGTCGGTCAGTTTCTGCCCGATCTCTTCGTATTTCAGTTTCAGCCCGTCAAGACGGGTCAGGATGGAAAGGTCTGCCATAAAAAAAGTCTCTTTGCTTGTCGGGCAAAGATAATGAATATTTTTTGTTACTTTCGCATCATGATCCGTCTTTCGCTCATCATCCCCACCCACAACCGGGCCGCGTCGCTCCTGCGGTTGCTCGACTCCGTCGCCCGGCAGACCGCCGATCCCGCTTCGTGGGAGTGCATCGTCGTCGACAACGCCTCGACCGACGACACGGCCGCAGCGGTCGATGCCTTCGTCGCCGAGCATCCTCGGCTCGCCTTGCGGCGGGTCTTCGAGCCTCGGCCGGGCGTCTCCCATGCCCGCAACCGGGGGGTGCAGGAGGCCCGGGCCGAATGGATCGCGGCGGTCGACGACGACGAGCGCATCAACGAGGGGTTCATCGAGGCCTACCTCCGCTTCATCGACTCCCGCCCCGAGGCTGCCGTCGCCGGGGGCCGCATCGTCGCCGAGTACCTCTCCGGGCGTCCTCGTTGGATGTCCCGGTTCACCGAGATGCCCGTCGCCAATCCGATGAACTTCGGGCCGGAAGTGCGGCCGTTCCCGTACGGGCGGGTGCCGGGCGGCGGCAACATGGCTTTCCGGCGCGACCTCTTCTCGCGGTACGGGGGATTCGACACCTCGCTCGGGCGCGTGGGCCGCGAGTTGATCGGCGGCGAGGAGAACGATTTCTTCGAGCGGTTGTCGCTCGGCGGCGAGACCATCTGGTACGTGCCCGGCGCCGTCATCTGGCATATCATCCCGCCCGAGAAGCTCTCCGAGGAGTATTTCCGGCGACTTTGCCGCAACGTCGGCCGCAGCCAGCGGCTGCGCTCCGTCATCCACCGTCGGCGTCTCAAAACCCGGATTCTCGAACTCTTCAAATGGGGCGCTACGTTGTTGTTGTGCTTCACCATGCGGCCCGTGCAGGCGTGGTGGTTGTTAAAAATGCGGTGGCATATCTCCCGGGGCCTGTTCCGTAAATAAATTCGTCCGGCAAATAAAGGCAAATAAAAAAGGGAGAACCCCTAAAGATCCTCCCGTCCGTTTTCGCTCGGCCCGTCTTCTCAGAAGAGGTACTTCTCGGTCTTCACCTTGTTCACCAGGCGGGATATGTCGCGCCACGCTTCTTCGCCGAACGTGGTTCCCACCACTTCGATCACCTTGCCCGCCGTGATGGCTCCGATCGTGCCGCACTGACGCAGCGTCAGGCCGTCGCACAGTCCCGCAAGGAATCCCGCGGCATAGAAGTCGCCCGCGCCGGTCGTGTCCACCCGCTTGGCCGCCGCCATGATTCCCACATGCACCACTTCGTTGCCTTGTTTGATGAGGGCTCCGCGTATGCCGATCTTCACCACGGCCAGTTCGCACATGTTCGAGATCATCTGCAGGGCGTTCAGGGGTTCGGCTTCGCACGTGAAGGCTTTGGCTTCTTCTTCGTTGGCGAATACGATGTCCACGCAGTCGGTTACCAGTTCGCGCAGGAACACCAGATTTTCGGCCACAATGTTGAAGCTCGCCAGGTCGATCGCCACTTTCAGTCCGCAGGCTTTGGCCGTCTCGGCCGCCTTGCGGATCAGGGCATGGTTCTGCACCAGATAGCCCTCTACATAGAGGCAGTCGTATCCCTCGAAGATCCGGGGTTCGATCTCTTCGGCGACCAGTTCGAGCGCGGCACCCAGGTGGGTTACCATCGTGCGTTCGCCGTCGGGCGAGATCAGCGACACGCACTTGCCCGATCGTTCCTTGCCGCGGAATACCACGGGCGCCACCTTCAGGTTTTCCAGCGCCTGCACGAAGAAGTCGCCCGTCGTGTCTTGCCCCACCTTGCCGATGAAGCCCACTTTGCAGCCCAGCTGGGCCATCGCACGAATGGTGTTTCCGGCCGATCCGCCCAGCGAGAGCGAATAGGGAAGTCCCGCCACCGACTTCGAGATTTCGGTCTGCAGGCGGGTGTCCACCAGGTTCATCGATCCTTTGGGCAGGTCGAAGCGCTCCAGCACGGAGTCGGTCTTCAGGTTTACCAGCATGTCGGTCAGGGCATTGCCGATGCCTATCACACGTTTCATCAGTAAAATCGCAGTTTGGGATAGTATGGGGTTCGTTCTCTCTATATCGAAAGGATCTTCACCAGCTCCAGGTTCTCGCGGTCGATTCCTTTGTTGTGCTTCACCGCCTTGGAGAAGGGTACATAGACGATCCGGCCGTTCTCCGTGCCGATCATCACGTTGCGTTGTCCTTCCAGAATCGCTTCGATGGCCGCTTCGCCCATGCGCGAGGCCAGGATGCGGTCGAAGGCCGTGGGCGATCCGCCGCGTTGGATGTGGCCCAGGATCGTTACACGGGCGTCGTATTCCGGGAATTCTTTCTTCACACGTTCGGCCAGGGCCGTCGCTCCGCCCGTCTTCGGGTTTTCGGCCACAATGACGATCGCCGAGTTCTTGCTCTTGCGGAATCCGTGGTTGATGAGTTCGGCCAGCTGGTCGACTTCGGTCTCCATCTCCGGGATGATCGCCGCTTCGGAGCCGGTGGCCAGCGCACTGTTCAGGGCAAGGTAGCCCGCCGTGTGGCCCATCACTTCCACAAAGAACAGGCGTTCGTGGCTCGACGCCGTGTCGCGCAGTTTGTCCACCGCTTCCATGATCGTGTTGAGCGCCGTGTCGTAGCCGATCGTCGAGTCGGTGCCTCCCAGGTCGTTGTCTATCGTGCCCGGGAGACCTACTACCGGGACGTTGTATTCTTGCGCAAAGATGCCGGCACCCGTCAGCGAGCCGTCGCCGCCGATCACCACCAGCGCGTCGATGCCCGCAGCCACCATGTTGTCGTAGGCTTGTTTGCGGCCTTCGGGCGTCGAGAATTCTTTGCAGCGGGCCGTCTTCAGAATCGTGCCGCCCAGTTGGATGATGTTGCTCACGCTCTGCGACTTGAATTCAACGATTTCGTTGAACACCAGTCCTTTGTATCCGCGCATGATACCTTTCACCGCAAATCCGTTGTAGATCGCACTGCGGGTTACGGCACGGATCGCCGCATTCATGCCGGGGGCGTCTCCTCCCGAGGTCAGCACTCCGATGCACCTGATTCTTCCCATATCGTTTTCTTTTTTAGTATTTCGTCATCTTCCCCATACGCCCGCCCGCTGCGGAGTATCCAAGACGGCAGTCAAGCAGTCAAAGGTACGAATTATTTCATTTTTTTCAAAAAAGGCATTCCCGGATTCTTCGCCGTTTCTTTCCGAATCGGGACAGCGGTCGGATCGGACGGTTTTCGGCACGGAATCCCGATGTCCGGCACACTTCGATGTCTCTCGCCGGCCCCGGCCATCCGCCGAACCGCCCCGGCCCGTCGGATGCTTCGCGCTCCTCTGAAAAAAACGCAGACGAACCCGCCGGGCTCGTCTTGCGTTCCAAAAAAACTTTTTTATTTCAAAACCTCTTTTTCTCTTTCCGGCTCACCTCCGCTTCCGACTGCCGCTAAAGCCGCAGAAACCGCCGCAGAAAGCTACCGCAAGTGCCGCTGCCGCAAACCGCCGCAGAAAGCCGTCGGCCCGTCGTCGGATTCCGGCCGGGTCATTGTTCGCGTACCCGTTGTTCTATCACCCGGAATTGTTCCAGCATGTCGGTATCGGCGTCCGCTTGCAGTACGATCCGGCGACCGGCGGCCGTTACGTCCACCTTGGAGGTCTCCTTGTCCACCACAATTTCGATTCCTTCCGACGGTACGCTGATGTGCAGCGACTTCAGATCGTCTTCCACAATTTTCTCGTCGTCGAACTTTTGAAGCATCTCGCGCAGCGTCAGGGTATCCCGGTCTACGATCACTTCGTTTTCGAGCGCCCGTTCCACCGGCTGGTACTTCTTGCGTACATGTTCGACCGTATTGCCGCTCACGGCCAGTCCGCCCAGCAGCACGATGCCCGATATCCAGATCAGGAAGATCGCCAGCACGGTCTTGCTGCCCGGTTTGCGCGATGCGATCAGACACATCAGTACATAGATCAGCAGAATCGTCGGGATCAGTACAACAAGTATGCCGAGAATGGGAATCCCCAGGTTCATGTTTTCCAGAAATCCCGGCCACAGGGGCAGATCATGGCCGCCTACGATCAGCGCGAACAGACCGATGATGAGGGCGCAGGCTACCAGGATGAACCCGAATACCAGCATCCCGGCCAGTATCTTGCAGAGCATCAAAACGATCCGACCGATCAGCGACACCGCTTCAGCCACCACAGGCTTGGCCCGGCTGTCCGGATCGGCCGCCGCTTTCGTCTCGGTCTCCCGGCGTATGGTCTGTTCGGTGATCTTCTCACCGTTCATCTCCAGCTTCTGCCGGGCCGTGCGGGCCGCCGGCACCGCGAACCACATGATCAGATAGCAGACCACGAAGATCCCGAACAGGTTGCCCATCATCGGGCCCATCCACCACAGCAGCGGGAGCCAGCGGCAGCAGGTGAGCAGCAGCGGCAGGAAGAGCGCCAGCCGCACCCACACCGGATCGACATCGAAGTAGCGGCCGATTCCCGAGCACACTCCGCCCAGCTTGGCGTTTTCCGTGTCGCGGTACAGGCGGCGCGGGATGCGGGGGCCTCCCCGGCGGTTGGCCGCCGGGTCTGTTTCGGAGATGTCTTCGGCCGAGCCCATCTGTTGGATAATGTTCAGTATCAGCGCTTGTCCGACCACTCGCGTGTTGTCTTGCGCCGACAGGATCAGTTCGGCGATGCGGGCTTCGATGTCGGCTACGATCTCTTCGCCGTCGGCCGAATCTTCATAGCTCTTTTTCAGCGTCTCGATGTATCGGGCCAGCGTGTCGTAGGCGTCGGCGTCCATCGTGAAGGCCACGCCCGAAAGGCTGCATTTTCTTACCTCGTTCATGTGTGTGTCCGGTTCTTGGGGTTATTCGTCGATCGTCTGTACCGCGCCGCCGCTCGACCGGCTGATCGTCGCGCGGCCGCCGCCGGCATAGCGGATCAGAGCTCCGCTCGTCGCTTCGGCATCCAGTGCCTCCGTGCAATGAATCTCGGCATTCGCACCGCTCGACGCTTCGATTCCGTAGTTTTTCACCACGAATTCCGTTCCCCGGAATTTGGAGGCCGAGCTCAGCGAGGCGTCGCAGTCGTCGGCCGCGCCGGTCAGTTCGATTTGGGCCGCGCTGCTCGCATCGACCGCACATTCGCGGGCCGTTACGTCGGCTTTGATATTCGCGGCGCTCGACGCCGAGATGTCGCACGCGGTCGACGATACCCGGGCTCGAATGGTCGCGGCGCTCGACGCTTCCAGCTTCACCTCACGGCCGACCAGGGGTTCTTCGCAGCAGATTCTCGCCGCACTGCTGGCTTCCAGGGCCCGGAGTTTTTCGTTGTAGGGCACCGTTACCGCAATCTTGCTGTTCGAAAGTTTCCGCACCGACTTGTCCACTCCTATATAAAGCGTGCCTTTCTTCACTCGAACGATCACTTTGTCCAGCAGGTTGTCGTCCGCTTCGATCCGGACGGCCTTGTCCGACGACCGCACGATGTTCACCTTCACGGCGCGCGACACGTCCACCGCTTCGAATGCCGATACCGGCTGCGTGCGGGAGACTATCTTGCCGCTGCCCGTCAGGCGGGTCGCAGCGAAAAGGGTGTGGGCGCTCAGTCCCAGCAGCGAGCCTATCAGGGCAGCCAGGAGCCCCAGCCCCGCAAGAAACAGAAAGATCTTTTTCATGATTGTCATTTTTTTCAGGGTTTGTCTTACTCGGTTTTGCCGTGGCGGATGGTGCGGATCTGACCCACCAGTTCGTCCCAGGCGTCATCCAGCGTCGCAAGATACTGGCGGCCCTTTTCGGTCAGGGTGTAGTATTTGCGGGGGGGGCCTTGCGGCGACTCTTCCCAGCGGTAGGTCAGCAGTCCGGCGTTCTTCTGCCGGGTCAGAATGGGGTACAGCGTTCCTTCAACGACGATCATCTCGGCCGACTTGAGTTCGGCAATGATCTTCGGCGCATAGGAGTCTTCCCGCGACAGGATCGCAAGAATGCAGTACTCCAGAATTCCTTTGCGCATCTGCGCTTTTACGTTGTCTTCAGCCATAAATCGGTGCTTTTATTGTTTCGGGGCTTTGGGCACCAGGATCCAGAGGATGATGTATACCCAGAGCGAGAGGCCTCCGAGGAGGATCAGGATGGCCGTAGCGATTCGCAGCAGCGACGCATCGAGTCCGAAGTATTCGGCCAGTCCGCCGCAGACGCCGGCCACGATGCTGTCGCGCGTTCGATAGAGTCGTTTGTTCGTTGTCATGGTTTTATCTGTTTTTGTCGTCGGCCGTCTTCGTCGGGGCCGGAGCTTCCGGGATGACGATCCATAATATAATGTATACCCACAGCGAAAGACCTCCGAAAAGGATCAGCAGCAGCGTCAGCAGACGAACCAGCGTCGGATCCGCACCGAAAAAGTCGGCCAGACCGCTGCAGACGCCCGCAATCGAGCGATCCGTGCGCGGGCGGCGCAGGGGCTTCCACTGCCCCGCCGCTCCCGGCTTTGCGGCTTCGGCGTCGCGTTGTTCTCCGAAATCCGAGGGGGATCCCATGCGTTCCGTCGCTTCGCGCACCATCTCCAGCGTTACCACTTGCATCGGCGAGGCGATCCGCTCGCGGAATATCTCCGCAAAATGGCGTTCGATGTCGTCGAGGGTCTCGGTATCGTTCTGCGGCAGGCGGCTGCGCAGGTCGTCCAGATAGTTTTTCAGCGCTTCGTAGGCGTCGCAGTCCAGGACGAACGCCACGGAGCCTACATTCGCATAGATCGTCTCTTTCATATTCCGACGGGGTTACAGGGGTCTTCGCGTAGGTTTCG
>JAIDKM010000196.1 GCA_029051915.1 Alistipes sp.
ATTAAATGCTATTCAAGAAAATGATCATCGTCGCGATAAGAAGCGGCGAAGTCCCCGAGAGCTTTCAAGTGGCGCCGCAAAGTATCGACCGCCCCGGATTCGTCGCGCTCGCGAACACAACGCAGCAACTCGCGATGTTCGGCACATACCTCCTCCTGGGGCACGGCACAAACCCGATAACGGTGGTAGAACCGCAATACGTCGGGAGTAATAACCAGCAACAGCGAAGCAATGACCGGATTGTGCGCTCCTCGGGCCAAAGCCTGATGGAACGCAAAATCCTTGGCGACACGTTCGTCAGTGTAGAACTTCTCCTCGCAGGCGGCCAACACCCGCCCGATTTCCTCCAGATCTTCGTCCGTCCGATTGCGGGCACAAAGCCGCAACGCCTCGGTTTCGAGCAGAAGCCGCACAGACACCAGCGATGCGAAATCGTAGGGTTCGATCCGCAGCGCATCGGCAATCGCGTGTTCGAGCACCTGCATCTTCTCCTGCGCCACGACCGTACCGCTCTGCGGAAAAGTCTGCACGATGCCATAAACTTCGAGCTTCTGCAATGCTGCGCGCACATGGGCACGCCCTACCCCCAGCATTTCGGCCAGCCGACGTTCTGCCGGCAAACGGCCTCCCGGTTGCAGAAGCCCCGAATAAAGCTGCTCCTTGATATATTTAAGAACGATGTCGACTTGTTTGGGATGGGACGGACGATTCATAGACGGATCTTTGGAGTTAAAATACGAATAAAAATGGAGTCAAAGATACAAAAACCAATCGAACCAAAATAATTCCGACCCGTTTTTTTATCTGTAGGTACACGCTCCGGCTAACTTACATATTCACGAATACAAGCCCGCAGCAGCTACGATCCGAAACTTTCCGACCCGCAGTCGAAACTTTTCATCACCAAAAATTGTTTTTCTACCGAAAGTTTCTAACTTTGTGAAAACTCAACCAACTACGCAACCTATGGCACAACGGGAACTTTTACTCGGAGACGAAGCCCTCGCATTGGGAGCGCTCCACGCCGGACTCTCGGGCGTCTATGCCTATCCGGGCACACCCTCGACCGAGATCGCCGAATTCATTCAGAATCACCCGCTCACGGCCGCACGCGGCATCCACTGCACCTGGTCGGTCAACGAAAAGACCGCGATGGAGGAGGCGTTGGGCATGTCGTTCGCCGGACGGCGGGCGTTGGTCTGCATGAAACACGTCGGGTTGAACGTCGCCGCCGATGCGTTCGTCAATGCGGCGATGACCGGCGCCAACGGCGGACTGGTCGTCGTGGCGGCCGACGACCCTTCGATGCACTCGTCGCAAAACGAGCAGGATTCGCGTTTCTACGGCAAGTTCGCGCTGGTGCCGACATTCGAGCCCTCCACTCAGCAGGAAACCTACGAAATGGTGCAGGC
>JAIDKM010000197.1 GCA_029051915.1 Alistipes sp.
GTGCTCTGTGTTGCCCGGACTTTCCTCCCCCGGTTTCCCGGCGGCGACAGAGCGGGCCTGCCCTGCAAAATTAAGAATTAAAAATCAAGAATCGAAAATCGAAAGTCGGATTTTTCGCCGGCGGCTGTTGTGGCCGGCAGCGCAAATGATTTTTAATGGAAGATATTGAACTTCGCCAGCAGCGGATTGCGTCGGTCGAGCAGGAGGAATTCGATGAGCAGCAGCACCAGCGCGGCCGCAAGAAGATATTGGTATTGTTCGTTGTATTCTTCGAAGCGGACGGTCGACAGTTCGGTCTGCTCCAGATCGTTGATGCTCTTCACGATCTCTTCCAGGCCGATCGATTGCTTCGTCGCACGGACGTAGGCTCCGCCCGTGATTTCGGCGATTCGGGAGAGCATCTCTTCGTCGAGTTTCGAGACCACCATGTCGCCTTTTTCGTCCTGGATGAATTCGCCGCCGATGCGGATCGGGGCTCCTTCGGGCGTCCCGATGCCTACGGTGTAGATGCGGATGCCCATTTCGGCAGCCCGGCGTGCCACGGCCAGCGCGTCGCCTTCATGATTTTCGCCGTCGGTAATCAGGATGATCGCCCGGCTGCGGGCTTCTTCGCTGTCGCCCGAAAAGGCCAGCAGCGACTGTTCCAGCGCCTTGCCGATGGCCGTGCCCTGTACCGGGACGAGCGAGGGATCGATCCGCCGCGCGAAGGCTTTGGCCATGCGGTAATCCGAGGTGATCGGCAGCTGGACTTTGGGTTCGCCGGCGAAGACGACCAGCCCCACACGATCTTGCCGCAGGCCGTCGAAGAGTTTGTTGACGGCGTATTTGGTGCGTTCCAGCCGGTTGGGTTCGAAATCTTCGGCCAGCATCGAGTTCGAGACGTCGACGGCCAGCATCATTTCGATGCCCTGCGCCTTTTCTTCGCGGAGCTTCGAACCGAACTGGGGTCGTGCCGCCGCCAGCGCAAGCAGGGCGAATGCCATGCAGAAAAGGATGAATTTCAGGGTCGTGCGGCCCGTCGATGCTTCGGGCATCAGTTCGCGGAGCGTCTCCTCGCGGCCGAAGCGGGCCAGACGGCGCCGGCGGTTGCGGGCCGCCAGCCAGAAAAGCAGGACGAATGCCGGAACGGCCGTCAGCAGCCAGAGATATTGGGGATTGGCGAATCGGAACATGGCGGTTCGGTTTTACGGAATGCGTTTGAAAAGGAGCGTGGAGAGCAGAAATTCGGCGGTCAGCACTCCGATGGCCCACAGCAGCCACGTAACGAACAGTTCATGGTAGGCAACATGTTCGGTTACTTCCACCTTGCTCTTTTCCAGTTGGTTGATCTCGTCATAGATGGCCTTGAGCTTGGCTTTGTCCGTGGCCCGGAAGTAGCGGCCGCCCGTCATGTCGGCTATTTCGCCGAGGGTCTTTTCGTCGATCTCGACTTTGGCCATTACCGTGCCGCCCGTGGGGTTGCCGTAGATGTCGACGGCAGGGTAGGGGGCCATGCCTTGGGTTCCCACACCGATGGTGTATACGCGGATGCCTTGTGCCCGGGCGATCTCGGCGGCCATAAGAGGGGCTATTTCGCCCCGGTTGTTCACGCCGTCGGTCAGCAAGATGACGACTTTCGATTTGGCGTCGCTTTCGCGCAGGCGGTTGATAGCCGTTGCCAGACCGTTGCCGATGGCCGTGCCGTCTTCGATCACGCCGCTGCGGATGCGGCTCAGGAGGGTCTGGAGCGTTCCCTGGTCGGTGGTCAGCGGGCTCTGGGTGAAGGCTTCGCCGGCGAAGGCGACCAGTCCGATGCGGTCGCCGTAGCGGTCGGCAATGAACGATCCGGCGACTTCTTTGGCCGCCGTGATGCGGTCGGGGCGGAAGTCGCGGGCCAGCATCGAGCCCGAGATGTCGATCGCCAGCATGATGTCGATGCCTTCGGTCGAGGTGTGTTGCAGGCGTTCGGCGTCTTGCGGACGGGCCAGCGCCACGACAAGCAGTGCGAAGGCTGCCGTGCGGAGTACGAAAGGCAGGTGGCGGAGGTAGTAGCGCAGCGTCTTCGGCGCTCCCTGCACTCCCTCGGTCGTCGAGATGCGGATCGCCGCCCCGCCCCGCAGTGTCCGCCAGACATAGCAGGCCGCGACCGGTACCAGCAGCAGCAACAGCCAGAGCAGATATGGAGAATGGAAAGTCATTGCAGCAATTAAAAATGAAAAATTAAGAATTAAAAATCACTTCTTTTCTTTCATCGTCTTAACGATGCTCGCCAGTAGATTGGTCAGTTCGCGGCAGTCCTTGAATATGTTGTCGAACTCTTCGTCTTTCAGATAACCGGTTCTGGCAAGGAGTTCCAGCCAATATTCGGTTTCGTATGCTTCTTTGAGTGCGATGTGCATTTTCGCAGTGAAATCGTTCGGCGACTGTCCGCCGATAGCTTCGCGGATATTCGCCCCGATGCTGGTTCCGCTTTTCAATAACTGTTTCGAGAGTATGTATTCATTGTGGTTCGTTCCTATATATTTGTACAGGTTGACAATCCGGACTGCAAAATTCAGGCTTTTCGTAACGACGACATTATCGGCTTTCGCACTGATTTTTAATTTTTCATTCTTCATTTTTCATTTGCAGCGGTCTACCAGTTCTTTTTTCCTTGTACGATGACGCCTTGTTTTTCTTTCAGCTTGTCCTGCGTCTTGTCTTCCTGTGCCTGGATGGCGTCGAGCATCTGTTCTTGTTCCTGTTCGGAGATTCCGGCAGGAATTTGTTGCGGCCGACCGTCGTTTTCTTCTTCCCGGTCGGGCTGCGAGGGTTCTTGCTGTTCCTCTTGCGGGTCTCGGTTCTCGTCGTCCTGCCCTTGCTGTTCTCGGTCGCCTCCTTGTTGTTGATCTTGTTGGTTCTGATCTTGATTCTGCTCCTGCTGCTGGTCGTCTCCGCCGCCACCTCCGCCGTTCTGGTCTTCGTTCTCTTCCAGCAGCTTCTTGGTGTAGGCATAGTTGTATTTGGCTTCCATATCCGCCGGGTTGAGCAGCAGCGAGCGGCGGTAGCTTTCGAGCGCTTCCTTGTACTTCTGTTGTTGGAACTGCGCGTTGCCCAGGTTGTAGAAGGCTTCGGCCCGTTCGTCGTCCGTGCGCAGCGTGTCGGCCGCGGCCCGGGCCATCGTCTGCTCCGCTTTGTCCAGCATCTCGGCCTTGTAGAGGGCGTTGCCCAGGTCGTAGGTCGCTTCGAACGAGTCCGGAGCATAGGTCAGCGCCCGCGTGTAGCGTTCGATCGCCGTTTTGTAGTCGCTCTTGTTGTAGCTGCGGTTGCCTTTGCGCACTTCGCGACGCTCGGGCATCTTCTGGGCCGAGGCTCCGAGGGTCGCAAAAAGAAACAGGATATAAAGGAGTCGGTACATGGTCTTAGCGGTTCAGGGGCGGTATTTCGTCTCCGGCGTGTTCTTCCGCCTGCTCGGTCGCAGGCTTGGTCTCCTCGACAAAATAGTAGGCTTTCAGGTAGGCGTTTTCGTTCTCTTCGGCTTCGGGTGTCGCTTTGGCGAACTTCACCAGGTCGCCTTCGCGCAGCAGGGCCGTCAGATCCATCCGCGCCTTGTCGGGCAAGTCGGCGGGTCGCAGGGCGTCGATGATTTCATCGGTCGTCATCTCCATCGCACCCACTTCCCAGCGGCGGGCAATGTAGGTGCGCAGAATCTCCGTGAGGCCCGAGTAGTATTGTTTGTGGCGGTTGTTCTGCCACAGTTTCTGGTGGTGGAGCGCTTCCAGCGCCCGGATCGCCTCGACATGGGGCGGCAGGGGCGGCGCCGGCGTGAAAAGTCTGCCCAGCGTCGTGCCTCGTTTGTGCAGCCAGCAGAGCAGACCGACGACCGCGGCCGCCAGCAACAGCAGCCCGAGGAGGCTCCATGCCAGGTAGCCGCTGATTTCGCCCATGCGGAAAGGCAGCGTGCGCTGGGCCTTGAGGTCGTAGATCGAGTGCGACGTCGAGTCGATCTCGAAGGTCGTTACTTCCAGAAGGAGGTGTTCTTCCGTGCGCAGCGTGTCGACGATGTTCTTGTCGGCGTAGAGCACTTGCGCCGGCCCCAGATCGTGCTTCCCTTCTTCGAATACGGCCAGGCGATAGCGCTTGCGCAGCTTCAGATGGCGGCCGTCGCGTTCGAGCGTGTCGACCGGAAGTTCTTCGATCAGTTCGAGGGCTCGGTTTCCGTCGTCGGGTTCGAATACCGGAAACTGCACCGCTTGCACCAGATCCTTTTCCACTTCGATGATGTAGTCGAAGCGGTCGCCGATCATCACGCTGTCGGGTTCGACGCGCGCCGTGATGACGGGCGTATTCTGCGCCCGGAGGGCCGGGGAGGCCAGCAGCAGGCCGATGGCCAGAAGTCGTTTCATCGCTGTCGGAATAGTTTTATGAGTTCGGCCACATAGTCGCCGTCGGTCGAGACGGTCGCCGTGTCGATGCGGTGGTGGCGCAGCAGGTCGTCGATTTCGGCGCTGCGGCGTTGCCAGGCCCGGGCATAATGGTCGCGGACAGCCCGCGAGGAGGTGTCGACCCAGACTTTGCGGCCGGTCTCGGCGTCTTGCAGTTCCACGATCCCCACGTCGGGAAGTTCCGCTTCGCGGGGATCGCAGACACGGATACCCACCAGATCGTGTTTGCTGCCGGCGATCTTCAGGGCATCTTCCAGCGGCGTGCGGTCTTCTGCCGGGTCGAGGAAGTCCGAAAGGATGAAGGTCGTGCAGCGTTTCTTGTTCACGTTGGTCAGCATGCGCACCGCCTCGGAGAGCCGCGTTCCCGACGATTCGGGGCGGAAGCCCACCAGTTCGCGGAGGATCGTCAGGATGTGGCTGCGGCCCTTTTTCGGGGGGATGAACTTCTCCACCTTGTCCGAGAAGAAGATGCAGCCCACCTTGTCGTTGTTCTGCGCCGCCGAGAAGGCCAGCACGGCCGCGATTTCGGTGATGATGTTTTTCTTGAGGCGGTCGGTCGTGCCGAAGAGGCGCGATGCCGAGACGTCGACCAGAAGCATCATCGTCAGCTCGCGTTCCTCCTCGTAGATCTTGATGTGGGGTTTGCGCGAACGGGCCGTCACGTTCCAGTCGATGTCGCGCACGTCGTCGCCGGCGCGGTACTCCCGCACTTCGGAGAACGACATGCCGCGGCCGCGGAAAGCCGTATGGTACTTGCCGGCGAATATCTCGTCGGAGAGTCCGCGGGTCTTGATTTCGATCTTGCGGACACGCCGGAGAATGTCGTTCGCTTGCCCGCTGCTTTCTTCGTCTGCGCGCGGCCCGGCCGGATCCGGCTTGCCGAAAAGGTTCTCCAGCATCGCCTTAGGGAACGATTACGTTGTTCAGAATCTCGGTGATGATCTCCTCGGAGGTGATGTTTTCGGCTTCGGCTTCGTACGTCAGGCCGATGCGGTGGCGCAGGACGTCGTGGCAGACGGCGCGCACGTCTTCGGGGATCACGTAGCCGCGGCGGCGGATGAAGGCGTAGGCGCGGGCCGCCTTGGCCAGCGAGATCGAGGCGCGGGGCGAACCTCCGCAGGCGATCAGGTTCTGGAGCTTGCCCAGGTTGTATTCGCCCGGTTCGCGCGTGGCGAAGATGATGTCGATGATGTATTTTTCGATCTTCTCGTCCATGTAGACGTCTTCGACCACCTTGCGGGCTTTCACGATGTCGTCGGGCGAGATGACTTTGTTCACTTCGGGCATGCCCGTGCCTGCAAGGTTCATGCGTACGATGTCGCGCTCCTCCTGTTTGTTGGGGTAGGAGATCTTGGCCTTGAGCATGAAACGGTCGACCTGCGCCTCGGGCAGCGGGTAGGTTCCCTCCTGCTCCAGGGGGTTCTGCGTCGCCAGCACCAGGAAGGGCTGCGGCAGGGCGTAGGTCTCCTCGCCGATGGTTACCTGCCGCTCCTGCATCGCTTCGAGCAGCGCCGACTGCACCTTGGCCGGCGAGCGGTTGATTTCGTCGGCCAGCACGAAATTGGCGAAGATCGGGCCTTTGCGGACTATGAAATCTTCGTTCTTCTGCGAGTAGATCAGCGTGCCGATCAGGTCGGCCGGCAGCAGGTCGGGGGTGAACTGGATGCGCGCGAACGCGGCGTCGACGGCTTTGGCCAGCGTGGTGATGGCCAGCGTCTTGGCCAGTCCCGGCACTCCTTCCAGGAGGATGTGGCCGCTGGAGAGCAGGCCGATCAGCAGCGTGTCGACCAGGTGGCCCTGCCCGACGATCACCTTGCCCATTTCCGTGCGCAGCGTGTCCACGAAAACCGATTCGCGTTCGATCCGTTCGTTGAGTTCCTTGATGTTGATGACTTCGCTCATGGTATTCTGTTTTTATATCGTTTGCATCGGTATCTATTAACGTTCGAAATACAAAGATATTGCAAAAATCCGGAAAATTGTCGTCGTTTTTTCTCCGCTCCGCGTTTTTTCCCTATCTTTGGCTGCGCCGGGACTGCTTCCGGGAGTGCGGAGTCCGCGAAACTCCGACTCTTCGGCCCGATGTTTCCGGCAGCAACAAAACGCTACCCATTCATGATCGCATTTCGCAGACTCTTTCTGATGTGCGGCGCCGTCGCTTCGCTGGGCGGGTGCCGTTCGCTCGGCGAGGACGAGGTTCGTTTCGCCGGCTTTTCGTATAGCGGCCGCGACGCCCGGTTCGAGCGGACGATCGATCCCCGCAACGAGTATTTCAACCCCGTGCTCGCCGGCTTCCATCCCGATCCGAGCATCTGCCGCAAGGGCGACGACTACTTCCTGGTCAATTCGTCGTTCACCTTCTTCCCCTCGATCCCCATTTTCCACAGCCGCGACCTCGTCCATTGGCGGCAGCTGGGCTTCGTGCTCGACCGTCCCGGGCAGGCTCCGCTCGATTCGCTGCGCTTCAACCGGGGTATCTACGCTCCCGACATCAGTTACAATCCCCATAACGATACTTTCTACGTCATCAATACTTGCGTCGACGGCATCGGCAATTTCATCGTCAAGTGCCGCGATCCTTTCAGGGGCGATTGGTCCGATCCGATTCTCTTGCCTGAGGTCGAGGGGATCGATCCGTCGCTCTTTTTCGACGACGACGGCCGCGCCTATCTCCTGCATAACGGCATGCCTCCCGGCGAGCGGCAGTGGAACAGCCACCGGGCCTTGTGGCTCTGGGAGTTCGACACCGACACCGACCGCGTCGCGGGCGATCCCGTGCTGTTGCTCGACGGAGGCGTCGACTTCGCCGCGCAGCCCGAGTGGCTCGAAGGGCCCCACCTCTATAAACACGACGGCGAGTACGTCTTGCTCGCTGCCGAGGGCGGCACCTATGAGGCCCATTCCCAGGTGGCGCTCAAATCATCGGCGGTGAAAGGCCCCTACGTGCCTTATGCCCGCAATCCGATTCTCACGCAGCGCGACTTGCCCGCCGACCGGCCCGACAAGGTTACCAGCACGGGCCATGCCGACATGGTGCAGACGCCCGGCGGGGATTGGTACGCCGTTTTTCTGGGTTGCCGGCCCTATGCCGACGATTTCTATAATACCGGACGCGAAACGTTCCTGCTGCCCGTCGAGTGGGACGAGGGATTTCCCGTCATCCTGCCTCCGGGTGAGGCGGTGCCTGCGGTCGTCCGCAAGGAGGGATTGACGCCCGACGCGGCGCTTCGGCCCACGACCGGCAACTTCGCCTGGTCGACCGATTTTTCCGAGGGCCTCGACGACCGCTGGCTCAGGATCCGCACGCCGCACGGCGAGTGGTTGCGTACCGACGGCGCGGGCCTCGTGCTCCGCGACAACGGTCGGACGATCGACGAGACGGCCAGCCCCGCATTCGTGGGCGTGCGGCAGCAGCATACCGACTTCACGGCCGAGACTACGGTGGTCTCCGCCGTCTCCGAGGGGCGCTTCGGGGGGCTTGCGCTCTTCCAGAACGAGCACCACTACCTTCTCTTCGGCCGGACGGCCGACGCCGTGGTCGTCGTGCGGGCCGATCGGGAGCCGGAGGTGCTGGCGTCCGTGCCCGTCGGAGCGGCCGATGCCGCGAAACCTCTGATTCTGCGCGTGTCGGGTTCGGGCGGCAGCTGCGACTTCGAATTCGCCTGGGGCGACGGGCCCTTCGTCCGGTTGGCGCAGGGCGTCGACATCCGTTGTCTGAGCACCCATGCGGCCCGGGGGTTCAACGGCGTCATCATCGGCCTCTATACCGGGCGGTTTTCGGGGGCGCTTGCATCGGGTGAATAAAAATCGTATTTTTGTCGGCATGGAATCGGATTCTGTTTCTAAAATATTGGAGGGACTCAATCCCGCCCAGCGTGCGGCGGTCGAAAATTACGACTCGCCGTCGCTCATCATCGCCGGCGCCGGTTCGGGCAAGACGCGTGTGTTGACTTCGCGCATCGCCTACATGATCGGACAGGGGGTGCCGCCGCACAGCATTCTGGCGCTCACCTTCACCAACAAGGCCGCCGAACAGATGCGCGAGCGCATCGCGCAGATGTTGCCCGGCAATTGCAGCCGTCGCATCCGCATGGGCACGTTCCACTCCGTCTTTTCGCGGATCTTGCGCGAGAACGCCGAGCGCATCGGCTTTCCCCAGTCGTTCACCATCTACGAGCCTTCGGACAGCAAGAACCTCCTGAAGACCATCGTCCGCGAATTGAATCTCGACGACGACAAATATAAGCCCGCCCGTCTCGCGTCGCGCATCTCGTTCGCCAAGAACGGGTTGATTACGCCCGGCGCTTATTTGGCCAACGGCTCGCTGGCCGCCGAGGATCGTCAGGCGCAAATTCCCGAGTTCGGCAACATCTATAATATTTATTGCCAGCGTTGCAAAAGCAACGGTGCCATGGATTTCGACGACCTGCTGTTGCAGACCAACATCTTGTTGCGCGACTGCCCCGACGTCCTGGCCCGTTACCAGGAGCAGTTCCAGTATATTTTGGTCGACGAGTACCAGGATACCAACTACGCCCAGTACGTCATCATCCGGCGCTTGTCGCAGACCCATTCGCGGGTATGCGTCGTGGGCGACGACGCGCAGTCGATCTATTCGTTCCGCGGGGCCAAGATCGAAAACATCCTCTCGTTCCAGAAGGATTTTCCTGCCGCCGAGGTCTTCAAGCTCGAACAGAACTACCGTTCCACGCAGACGATCGTCAATGCGGCCAATTCTGTAATTCAGCATAATTCCAAACGGCTGGACAAGAAGTGTTTTTCCGAGGGCGACCGGGGCGAGAAGATCCGCGTGCTGAGAGCTTGCAACGACCGCGAGGAGGCCGAAATCGTCGTCTCCGACCTGCGCGATCGCGTGCGTGCCGCCGGCGACGAGTGGGCCGAATCGGTCATCCTCTACCGCACCAACAACCAGTCGCTCGTGCTGGAGGAGAACCTGCGGCGCCGCGGCATTCCCTACCGCATCTACAAAGGTTCGTCGTTCTACGATCACAAGGAGATCAAGGATCTGATGGCCTACATCCGTCTGGTCGTCAATCCGCGCGACGACGAGGCGTTCCGTCGCATCGTCAACTATCCCGCGCGCGGCATCGGCGACACGACCGTGCAGCGCATCGCGCAGATCGCCGCCGAGCGGGGCGTCTCGATGTGGGAGGCGGTCGATACGTTGGTCGCCGAGACGCCGGCCGACCCCGTGCAGAAGGCCATCGCCCGCAAGGTCGCGGAGTTCGTCGCGCTGATCCGGTCGCTTGCGGCGGCCCGGGCCGAAAAAGGGTTGTACGACTTCGGTCTGGAGATCGCCTCGAAGTCGGGCATTCTGGCCGCTTACCGGCAGGAGAATACGCCCGAGGCGGCTTCGGCGCTCGACAACATCGAGGAGCTTCTCAACTCCATGCAGCTCTTCAAGGAGCAGCGCGACGCCGAAATCCGGGGCGGGGAGCGCGAGGTGGGCGAGGAGGCCACCGTCGAGGAGTGGTTGCAGAACGTCATGTTGATGACCGACATGGACAAGGACGATCCCGAGGATCACAATAAAGTAACTTTGATGACCGTTCATTCGGCCAAGGGACTCGAATATAAATATGTATACATCGTGGGCCTCGAGGAGAACCTCTTCCCTTCGCAGCGCGCCACGGAGACGCCCGACGGACTGGAGGAGGAGCGGCGCCTGTTCTACGTGGCCCTGACGCGGGCCAAAGTCGCCGCCACGCTCTCCTACGCCGAGATGCGGTTCAAGTGGGGCAACATGGAGTTTTCGCGCCCCAGTTGTTTCCTCCGCGAGATCGATGCGCAGTATCTCGAAAACGTCGTCGAGGCCGACGACGAGCGTCCGGCATCCCGTCCGCAGGGAGGTTCGGCCATCGACGAGCTGCGCCGCCGCTTCGACTACCGCTTCCAGCAGAAGCCCGTCAAGGAGGACGAGCGCGGCTACGGCAGCGGCCCGGCCCAGCGTTTTCCGCGCTCGGCGCAGCAGGGCGGAACCCGATCGTCCGGCGGAACCTACGGTGCTTCCCGCTTCGGCACTGTTCCGGGGGGCAGTGCGCGTCCCGCCGCGCCGAAGCAGCAGCCCGATCCGGCCCTGGTGCGGACTCCGCGTCCCGCGACCGAGGGCTTGCGGCGGCTGGGTGCCCGCGCGGCTACGGGCGAAACGGCGGCGGCCGGCGGCGGCTATGCCGTCGGTCAGCGGGTCGAGCACCAGAAGTTCGGCGTCGGCGTCATCCGGCGCATCGAGATGCTCGCCGGCGACCAGAAGCTCGTGATCGCTTTCGACAATGCCGGCGAAAAGACCTTGCTGGCCAACTACGCCAAACTGACCCGACTGTAGAGAGATGACCGCCTCCATCCCCCTTGTTTCGGTCTGCATGACGACCTACAATCACGAAGCCTACCTGCGGCAGGCCGTTGAAAGCGTGCTGGCGCAGGAGACGTCGTTCGCCGTCGAGCTGGTGTTGGGCGAGGATTGCAGTGCCGACGCCACGGGCGCCATCTGCCGCGAGTATGCCGAACGGTTCCCCGACCGCGTGCGGCTGGTCGGCGGCGGGGAGAATGTCGGTTGGCGTGCCAACTATCGCCGTACGTTCGAGGCGTGCCGCGGCAAGTATGTGGCTTATTGCGACGGCGACGACTGGTGGAGCGATCCGCAGAAGCTGCAGATGCAGGTCGACCTCATGGAGAGCGATTCCGGGTGCGGCATGTGTTGTACTGCGGCAGTCGACTTCTACCAGGCGACGGGCGAACGGAAGCCCTATCCGCCGGAGCGCTACACCGATTTCGACCGGTTGCTGCTGCGTACCACCGTGGCCAACTGCACGACCCTGGCCCAGCGCGAGCTGATCGCCCGTTATTACGGCGAGGTGCAACCCGAACTCCATCCCGAATGGCTTACCGACGACTGGCCCATGTGGCTGTGGTTCGCGGCGTGCAGCCGCATCCGCTTCATCGACCGTCCGACGGCCGTGCACCGGCGGCTGCCTGCGAGCGTCAGCCATAGTCCCGAGTACCGGCAGCGGATCGGATTCCGCGATTCGTTGATGGGCATAAGCCTTTGGTTCGATGCGCGTTACGGAGGCGGTCGCAACCGCTTCCGCATCTTGCGTGAGCGGAGTGCCGTGGCGTTGTGGGTGCTCTCGTTCCACGGCCCCGTGCGCGAGTATCTGACGCGGTGGATATGCGATCTGAAGGCCGCGCCGCGTTTGTTGTTTTGCCCCGAGGGGGCAGGTTTGCTGGTCAAGAAGATTTTGTTCCGGCGCCGGAAATCCGATAGAGAGACATGACGCTCAGACAACGATACGAAGGAATCATCGGCTGGTTTTCGCAGCACATGCCCGTGGCCGAAAGCGAGCTCCGCTACGAGAATCCCTACCAGCTGCTGGTGGCCGTGATCCTCTCGGCGCAGTGTACCGACAAGCGGGTCAACATGACTACGCCCGCCTTGTTCGAACGCTTTCCCACGCCGCAGGCGATGGCCGGAGCGACAGCCGAGGAGATCTATCCCTACATCCGCAGCATCTCCTACCCGAACAACAAGGCGAAGAATCTGGCCGGCATGGCCCGGATGCTGTGCGAGGAGTTCGGCGGCGAGGTGCCGGCCGACCTCGATCAGATGCAGCGGCTGCCGGGCGTGGGCCGCAAGACGGCCAACGTGCTGGGCGCCGTGTTGTGGCAGCGCGAGGTGATGCCGGTCGATACGCATGTCTTCCGCGTCTCGGAACGCATCGGTCTGACGACCGGTTCCAAAACGCCGTTGCAGACCGAGCTGGCGCTCGAAAAAAACATCCCCGGTCATCTGTTGCCCGTGGCGCATCACTGGTTGATTCTCCACGGCCGCTACGTCTGCATGGCCCGTAATCCGCAGTGCGACGCGTGCGGCATCGCCGAATGGTGCCGCAAATACGCCGCCGATCATAAAAAACAATGAATATGAAACGATTGGTAATAGTTTTTCTTCTCGCCGCAGTGGGCTTTTCAGCCTGCGGCGATGACACGATTTCCGAGGGCGAAAGCACGGGGATCCTGGAGCCCAGTTGGGGCGCGAACGTCCGTAGCCGGGCTTCCGGCCAGACCCATGTCTTCACGTTCCGGGCTACCGGCAACTGGCAGGTCGAGTGCAGCGATGCGTGGTGTGCCGTTACGCCGCAGTCGGGCCCCGCAGGCCGGCAGGAGCTGACGGTCGTTACTTCGGAGAACGAGACCGGAGACCTGCGTGCCGCCACCGTTCTGGTCTACGTGGTCGGTTATCCGATGCCCGAGATCATCCGGATTACGCAGTCGGCCGAGGAGGGCGACTACTCGGAGGTCAACGAATGGATGTTCGGCGACATGAAAGAGCGTTATTTGTGGAACGAGCCGCTGGCCGACTTCGAGCCCGACTACGGCGTCGGTTATCAGGACTTCCTGGAGTCCATGCTCAACTTCGTCGCAGCCCGGAAGGATGGCGACGGACTGCCGCTCAACTACGACGACGGCCATTGGTCGAACGGAAATCTGGATTATTACTACTCCTACGTGCTCGGCCCGGAGGAGGCCGAGGAGCAGAGCTTCGCGACGCGCTCCATCGGCGACGAGATCACCGAAACGGGTATCTGGCGGCTGGGAGTTCCCCATACGGCCGACGGACTGGTCGTCTACGGCGTCGCTCCCGGAACGTCGGCGGCCCGGGCGGGACTTCAGCGCGGCATGTTCATCACGGAGGTCGACGGCCGGAAGGTTACGATGCTCAACTATGCCGAGTTGATAAACCGTCTCTATTACGGCACGTCGGTGCGGGTGCTGCCCAACCGGGTGCTTACGATCGATGAGAGCGGTCATTTCACCGAGGTGGAGCCGTTGCCCGAGGTAACGATTTCGGCCGAGAAATTCGTCGATCCGGCCATCTACAAAAGCGAGATGAAGACCATCGGCAACAAAAAGGTGGCCTACCTGCTCTACATGGGCTTCGACAGCTTGCAGGACGAAACTTTGATCGAGACCTTCGAATCGTTCCGGGGCGCCGAGGAGCTGATCCTCGATCTGCGTTACAACGGCGGCGGTTCCGTGCGGTCGAGTACGTTGCTGGCGACGTTGATCGCCGGCGAGGCGTACAAGGACGAGGTCTTTTGCCGGATGACCTACAATGCGCAGCGCATGGCCCGGGAGGAGAGCGGCGTCTACCTCATCGGCAGCAACATCGTGCCCGACGGCAGCGGCATCTATCAGCCCATCGCTTCGGCGCTTTCCGCCTCGTTGGGGCTGCAACGGATCTACGTGATCGGCACGGAGAGTACGGCTTCGGCCAGCGAGTTGATTATCAACGGACTGCGCGGCATGGGGATCAAGGTGCGCCTGATCGGCACGCGTACCAACGGCAAGAATGTCGGTATGGAGGGTTACGTCGGCCATATCGTCGGCGAAGAGTCCTATACGTTCATGCCCATCACTTTCTATTCGGAGAACTGCCAGGGTTTCCGCGATTATTCCGACGGCTTCGTGCCCGACGTCGAGTTGGACGATACCAATATCTATCCCGCCGACTTCGCGACCGAGGAGGATAGCTACTATTCGTTGGCCGCCTTTTGGATCGAGAACGACCGGATGCCCGTCATTTCGCATTCGAGTCGTTCGGCTGTCGGAACTCGGAGCATCCTCCTGCGGCCCGATCCGGTCGCCCGCCCGGCCCGTTGCGGCGGTTCGATCGTCTTCCGGGAGTAAAAAAACGAAAAGGTGAAAGGGTCGGCCCTTTCACCTTTTTCGTTTTGCCGCAGAGGGCCTTATTTGATCTGGCTGGTCAGCGGGTATTTCAGATTCTTGTAGCCCGAGAGGTAGCCGTTGATGCTGCCCACGCGCACGGGCGATTCGATGTAGAGCGGGATCTTGTTTTCGTCGTCCGAGATCCAGATGGTGAAGACCGTGCCGTCGGTGAACGAATAGCCTTCCGTCGTACCTAACTGGCAGTCGAACTTCAGCGTATTGAACTTGCCCATGTTGCGGATTTTCTTCGTCTCGCGTCCCAGAAAGCGGTAGCGGATCTGGCGAACCGTGTCTTGCAGCACCATCTGCAGCGTCTCGGGCCGGCTTTCGCTGAAGTCGTCGGCCCGGGCCGTGCGCATGTTGAAGAAGAGCGAAATGGCATCCATGCGCTCGGGCGTGAGGGGCCGCTGCTTATCGGCGCAGGGCCGTTGGCGGGTGCGCCAGCGGGTAT